>DAONEU010000105.1:5606-6665 GCA_035403245.1 Bacteroidales bacterium
ATTTATGGCAAAGAAAAAAACCACTTTAACCGAGGAAATGCCAACCATTGTAGTTGGACTTGACATTGGAACTACCAAAATTGCGACCATAATCGGTTTTGAATCCTCAGATGGAAAAATTGAGGTTATCGGATATGGAAAAGCTGAGTCTACCGGTGTGCAACATGGTCTGATCTTCAACTTGAATAAAACCATTGAGGGGATCAACCAGTCTGTTGCTCTTGCCTCAACCAGAGCAGGTTACGAAGTAAACGAAGTGTTTGTGGGTGTTGCCGGAAGGCATATCAATAGCTCCGAATACCGCCATGTGATGTTGAGAAAAAAAGGTAAAGAAGAAGTGATCCGTCATGAAGAGATTGTTAAAATGACCGATGACCTTAGAGTGATCTCTGTTGGTATCGGTGAACAAATCATTGATGTGATCCCTCAAAAGTTCTTTATTGACAACAATACGGAAAGAGAAGTGATTGACCCTGTTGGTGAATTGGGTGAACGAATTGTTGGCTTTTTCCAACTGATCACCGGTAATGAAGCAGAAATTAAGAAGATTGTGAAATGTGTGGAAGACTCCCATCTTAAACCTGCTGATATCATTCTGGAACCCCTTGCTTCAAGCTTAGTTTGTCTTACCCAGGAAGAGAAAAAACAGGGCGTCGTTTTAGTGGATATTGGCGGTGGTACTTCCGATATAGCCATCTATGTGGATGGAAACCCTGTCTTCACAAAAGTGATCCCTTTCGGGGGAAACGTGATCACCAAAGATATTGCCAGTGTTTGTCAAATCACTGAAGAACTTGCTGAAAAATTAAAAATTCACCACGGGACTTGTGTCGTTGAAAAATGTAATCAAAATAACTTTATTACTATCCCTCAATACCAACAAGCGACCCCAATTCAAATCAGTGAACACTATTTGGCTAAAATCATCTATTCCAGAGTTCAAGCAGATATTCTAGAAAATGTGAAAAGAGCCATTGAAGAATCCGGATATTCCCGTAAGGTTATGAATGTTGTTCTTACAGGTGGTGGTGCTACCCTTAGACATATCAAAGAATTAGC
>DAONEU010000106.1:0-6642 GCA_035403245.1 Bacteroidales bacterium
CTTGCTTTTTCCGGAAAAAAATAGTTACTTTGCAGACCAAATTAAAAAGATAAAAATTAAAGATTTTAATCAATAAAAAATAAAAAAAATTATGTTAACTTTCCTAATTGTCGTTATTATCCTTGCCAGTTTATTATTAGCGTTTATTGTTTTAATTCAAAATTCTAAAGGTGGTGGTTTAGCATCCAATTTTGCCGGTCAAAATCAAGTGCTTGGTGTTAGAAAAACTACTGACTTTCTTGAAAAAGCTACTTGGACAATTGCTGCCTTAATTATGGTGCTTTGTTTATCTGTTGCTATTAAAGTGAAAAGCGATTATAATAAATCTAGACCTGCTGCTCAAGAACAAACTGAGCAAACGTCAAATACTGAAGAACAACCTACGAAGACTAAATAAACATTTAATTCATACATAATTAAAAGAGGATGTTGAATCCTCTTTTTTTTTCTTTACCAGTATGGGAAAACGTCACTATATTCAATATATTTCATTGTTTTTTGCAATGACGTTTTGGGGCGCTTCTTTTGTGCTTACCAAACATTTATTGATAGATTTTAATCCCATTTTCATCATTTTTACCCGATTATTGATTTCGTCCCTCATTTTTGTGACGACAAGTCTGGTTTTATTTAAAAAACGATTTTTTATTGAGAAAAAATATATTCTTCTCTTTTTGGGGCTCTCTTTATTTGAACCATTAATCTATTTTTTATTTGAAACCTATAGTTTGCAACTCATAGATCCTTCCATCGTTTCAGTGATCATAGCAACTATTCCATTGTTTATGGCCATTTTTGCCTACTATTTTTTAAAAGAGCTGTTATCAAGAAAAAATATGATTGGTGTAGTACTTTCAGTTGTAGGAATTGTGATCATGTTATTCCCCGATTTTTATGGTTCAACCATCAATTTTCTAGGCGTAGGACTGGCTTTTGGAGCTGTATTTTCGACCATTGGATATAATTATTTTTTAAATAAAATTCCCTATCATTACCCACCTATTTTAGTGATCACCTGGCAAAATCTGATTGGTTTAATCGCATTTACACCCATTTTACTGTTGATGAATACCAACAGTGAATTATCATTACAAGTGACTGCATTAAATGATGTCAAAAATTTCACTTTTTTGATCCTTTTAGCCGTTTTTTGTTCCTCGATAGCGTTCGTACTATATATAGCAGGAGTTCGCGCCATAGGGACCGCCAGATCCAATATTTTTACCAATTTAATTCCGGTCATCACTGCAACCATCTCCTTTTTACTCTTTGATGAAACTATCACCTGGAATAAAATCATAGGGATCATAACCGTCATCTCAGGTATTTTCCTCGTCCAAGTGAAAAAGGACTAAGGACAAAGGACTAAGGACAAAGGACTAAGGACAAAGGACTAAGGACAAAGGACAACTGATAGTTGATAGTTATTTAAAAAAAGTTAAAAAATCCTTTGTTTTTTTAATACCCCGAATATAGAACATAATGTATGTAATTTAACCCTGTTATTATTACAAAAAATATTAAAAATTACTTATATATTGAAACATTTTTGTATTTTTGCATAAAAAATTTGGAAAAATGTTTAAAAGAGATATTTCATCAGACTTAAAAAAATGGTCACTAAAACCAAATAGAAAACCACTTGTTTTACGCGGAGCTCGTCAAGTTGGAAAAACAACTGTTGTAAATCTTTTTGGAAAAGAGTTTGATAACTATATTAGTGTTAATATGGAAGATAAAACAATATCATCCTTATTCGAAAATTTTCATAATGTTTCAGATTTACTTGTTGATTTATTTATTTATAAAGGTCTGCAAAGAAAAGAGGGAAGAACATTACTATTTATCGATGAAATTCAGAACTCCCCAAAAGCTGTCGCTTCTTTGAGATATTTTTATGAAGAAATTCCTCATATTTTTGTAATTGCAGCAGGATCTCTTCTTGAAAGTCTTATTGATGTTCATCTTTCGTTCCCAGTTGGAAGAGTGGAATATATGGCAATACATCCATTTTCTTTTCGGGAGTATTTGGAAGCAATTGGCGATGCTCTTTTAAAAGATAGAATTTCCAATTCACCAATAACTTCTATTCCTTTTCACGATAAACTTATTCATTCTTTTAACCGTTATGCTCTTATTGGCGGAATGCCTGAAGTTGTCAAGACCTTTATTGAAAATCAAGATATTCTTTCTTTGACAGATGTGTATGAATCTCTGATTCAAGGTTATAAAGATGATGTTGAAAAATATGCTTCAAATAAAACTCAAACAAATGTCATCAGACATATACTATCATCCGGGTGGGGTATGGCTGGAAATACTATTACTTTTAACAGATTTGCCGGATCGGAATATAAATCAAGAGAAATGGGTGAGGCATTTAGAACTTTAGAAAAAGCAATGCTATTGGAATTGGTGTATCCTATTACACAAACAACGATTCCTCTTTTGCCCGATAAAAATCGTTATCCGAAATTAATCTGGCTTGATTCAGGGTTAGTTAATTACGCAGCAAACATTCAAAAAGAGGTTTTTGGTTCAAAGGATATTTTAGATGCTTGGAGAGGATGCCTTGCAGAACAAATAGTAGCCCAAGAACTATTAACCCTATCAAATAAAGTTAGTTCAAAAAGATCCTATTGGGTAAGATCTAAAACAAATTCAACAGCTGAAGTTGATTTTATTTTTCAGTATAATCAAAAATTAGTACCTATTGAAGTTAAGACCGGACATAATGCTCATCTGAGATCGTTACACTTATTTATTGATCAAAATAATAGTCCTACAATTGCAATTAGAATTTGGTCTGAACCTTTTTCTGTCGATGAAATCAAAACCCCAAATGGTAAACATTTTAAACTTATAAATATTCCATTCTATTTAGTAGGGTTCATTCCAAATATTCTGAATCAAGAAATAAGTGCTAGTTATTAATTGTTAGCTTTCAGCTATTTCCCCTTTCCCCTTTCGCCCTTCGCCTAATTAGCACATTAGCACATTAGCACATTATTAAGTGTCATTTTGTCAGTATAATTTTCATGGCAAAATTATTGTATATTTGTTGGTGTAAATCAATTTTTATATGAATCTCAATAATTTAACATTAAAATCTCAAGAGGCTATCGCTCATGCTCAAATGCTCGCATTGAATGAAAAACATCAACGTATAGATAACCTTCATATTCTCAAAGCAGCGCTTGAAATCGATCCGAATGTGATCCCATTCCTGTTGAAAAAATTGGATGTTAATCCCAAGATGATTGCTCAAGTTATTGAAAAGCAGTTGAATAATATTCCTAAAGGGGATGGAAATGACCTTTTTCTGGCTCCCGGTGTGAACAATACTATTCAACGTTCCATGGCATTTAGTAATGAATTAGGTGATGAATTCGTTTCTTTGGAACACCTACTCTATGGTATTTTTATGGCAAATGATGATGCATCTGTTATTCTGAAGGATGCAGGAATCAATGAAAAAAACCTGAAAGCAGTAATCGAAGATATGCGGAAAGGGAGTAAAGTTACTTCTGAATCTGCGGAAGAGTCATACAATGCGCTGAATAAATATGCTACAAATCTCAATGATGCTGCCAGAAAAGGTAAACTGGATCCCGTAATTGGTCGTGATGAAGAGATCAGAAGAGTTTTACAAATATTATCTAGAAGAACTAAAAATAATCCGATCCTGATCGGTGAGGCCGGTGTGGGTAAAACTGCCATTGCTGAAGGTTTAGCCCATCGTTTGGTGAGTGGAGATATTCCTGAAAACCTGAAAACCAAAAAGCTCTACTCTTTGGATATGGGATCATTGATCGCCGGAGCCAAGTATAAAGGGGAGTTTGAAGAACGTCTGAAAAATGTGATCAAAGAGGTGATCGATTCTGATGGCGAAATTATTTTATTTATTGATGAGATCCACACTTTAGTAGGTGCAGGTGCTACCGGTGAAGGGGCTATGGATGCTGCTAATATCCTTAAACCTGCCCTCGCCAGAGGTGAACTAAGATCTATCGGGGCTACAACCTTGAATGAATACCAAAAATATTTTGAAAAAGATAAAGCGTTAGAACGACGTTTTCAACCTGTTAAAATTGAAGAACCCGATAAATATTCTGCGATTTCAATTTTGAGAGGTCTGAAAGAGCGCTACGAAACACACCATCAGGTGCGAATTCTGGATGAGGCGATCATCGCCGCAGTAGAACTATCTCAAAGATATATTACAGACAGACATTTGCCCGATAAAGCGATCGACTTAATTGATGAAGCTGCTTCAAAATTGAAACTGGAGATCAACTCAGTTCCTGAAGAATTGGATGAACTGGAACGTAAAATTCGTCAGTTAGAAATTGAAAGGGAAGCGATTAAGAAAGAGGATACTCCAGATAAAGTTGCCAAACTTAGTCAGACTATTTCTGAATTGCAAGAGAAACGCAATAGTATCTCTACTAAATGGAGAGCTGAGAAAGATGTAGTGGATCATATTCAAAAAATCAAAACAGATATCGAAAAATTTAAATTAGAAGCTGCAGAACAGGAAAGACAAGGTAATTATGGTCGGGTAGCTGAACTTCGATATGGATTAATTAAAGATGCTGAATCGCAAATTTCTACTCTTCAGATCGAATTAGATCAACTTCAAGGCGGAAGTGCAATGATTGATGAAGAGGTTGGCGCAGATGATATCGCTGAAGTCGTTGCTCGCTGGACCGGTATTCCGGTTACGAAAATGCTTCAAAGTGAGAAAACAAAATTGCTCCATTTGGAAGAAGAGCTACACAAAAGAGTTGTGGGTCAAGATGAAGCGATCACAGCAATTGCAGATGCCATCAGAAGGAGTAGGGCCGGATTACAAGATACCAAAAGACCAATCGGATCATTTATTTTTATGGGAACTACCGGTGTTGGTAAAACGGAATTAGCCAAAACACTTGCGGAATACCTTTTCAATACCGAAGAAGCAATGATTCGTTTAGATATGAGCGAATTTCAAGAAGCACACTCTATCTCTAAGCTGATCGGGTCTCCTCCCGGTTATATAGGCTACGATGAAGGGGGAATGTTAACCGAAAAGGTGAGAAGAAAAAAATATGCGGTCATTCTGTTTGATGAAATCGAAAAAGCGCACCCGGATATATTTAATATTTTATTGCAAGTATTGGATGACGGTCGATTAACCGATAACAAAGGTAGAACAGCCGATTTTAAAAACACAATAATCATCATGACTTCTAATATGGGATCCAATATCATTCAGGACAATTATTCTGATAGATCCAAATATTCTGATGAAGAAGTTTTCGAAAGGACTAAATCAGAAGTTACCGATTTGCTTAAGAAAACATTGCCACCTGAGTTTATCAATAGAATTGATGAGATCGTAATGTTCCAACCACTTTCTAAAAAAGAGATCAAGGAGATCATTAAACTTCAATTAACAGATTTAAATAAACTTTTAAAAGAACAAAATATCTCTATTGAATTTACTAAATATGCTTTGGAGCTTCTTGCAGAATTGGGATATGATCCACTTTATGGTGCCCGTCCTCTTAAGAGAGTCATTCAAAAGAAGATCCTAAACGAATTATCAAAATTAATCCTTTCCGGTGAATTTACTAAAGATAAAAATATTGTTGTTGATTCTTTCGAAGAGGGAAAGTTTACCTTCTTTTTTAAATAATTAACAATTTTTAACACAATTTTAAAAAGTGAACGCAAATATTAGGTACTTTTGCAGGCTTATTTAAAACAATAAATGAATACTGACGAAATTATAGAAATAGGGGAGGAAACTCCCCAAATACGTAAGAAAAGATCACGCTTTGGCTATCGTGTCGCAGTGATCGGAGGTGGTAGCTGGGCTACAGCAATTATTAAAATATTATCCACAAACCTGAAACATATTCATTGGTGGGTACGTGAACCAGAAATTGAAGAGTCCGTTAATAAGTTTGGCCATAATCCACTCTATTTAAGCTCGGTAGAGATCAATCCAAGAGATGTAAAAGTAACGACTAACATAAAAAGAGCCATTGCTAAGGCTGACTATATCGTAATTGTTACCCCATCGGCATTCTTGTTCGATACGTTATCTGTTTTATCAAAAGCTCATTTACGTAAAAAGAAAATTATCACAGCTGTTAAAGGGATTGTTCCTGAAACCATGCAATTGATTACCGATTTTTTAAAGGAAAAATACGATATTCCACTTCAAAATATGGCATTAATAACAGGTCCATCTCATGCAGAAGAGATTGCGCAAGAACGATTTACGTTTTTAACTGCCGCTTCACCAAACCAAGATTTAGCAGAAACAGTGGCTAAACTCTTCTCTAATCGTTATGTTCGTTCTTCCGTCTCTTTGGATTTGATGGGTATCGAATTGGCTGTCGTTTTGAAGAATATTTATGCTCTTGGCGCCGGTATCTATAACGGTTTAGGCTATGGAGATAACTTCCTGGCTGCCTATATTGCAAATTGCGTTAAAGAAATGAAAAAATTTGTTAATTTTCTTTATCCTGATGACCAAAGAAGAATCTCTGAATCAGTCTATTTGGGCGACTTACTCGTAACCTGTTACTCTCAGTATAGTAGAAACAGAATGTTCGGGAAAATGATCGGTCAGGGTCTGACCCCTAAAGC
>DAONEU010000107.1:0-6577 GCA_035403245.1 Bacteroidales bacterium
GTTGTGAATCGCTTTCAAAATTTTGTATCTTTGCCGGTCGAAAGGAACATAATGTGTATAAATTGTTATATATCAATAATTTATACATCGTTTCTAAAAATAAAAAAAACTTTCGGCAGTTTTATTCTGACCTCATTTTGAATGATATTTCTTATTCTAAATGAGGTCAAAATAATTCTAATTGTTGCGAGATTTGCGGTTTTTCTTGCTCCTTTTTCCCAAAAAACAACTCAATACTTCCAAATTGCTTGTCGGTGATACACAATATTCCGACATTTCCGTGCTCCGGCAGTATAAATTTTATCCGCTTTCGATGCACCTCAGCATTTTCAGAACTCGAACAGTGTCGCACATAGATGGAATATTGAAACATCGAAAATCCATCTTTCAACAATCTTTTTCTGAAATCCGATGCAACTTTTCGCTCTTTTTTGGTTTCGGTCGGTAAATCAAAAAAAACTAAAACCCACATAATGCGAAATTCACTAAAACGACTCAAAATTCTAAAATTGAGGATACACTATTTTTCGACACTCCCCACTATAACATTTGTATAAGGAAACAACGGTGGCAGCCACGGCAATCATCAATGGGCTTCGCTTTTCGGCAATTTGTACATCCAATACGGGGATTTGCAATAGTTCAACTTTCATCTCTTGCGTCAATTCGTCTTGCTGCAAATAACGCGGCACCATTTTAAGAACCATCTCATCCACATACGGGCGATAGGGTTCCATCACGTCATCTGCCAAACAATAGGCATTGTAGCGATTGCGATGATGAATGCCGAATGTGGGCAACAATCCGGTGGCTACCAACGCTCGCGCCACAATAGCACGCAAAATGGCATAACCATAATTGAGCAGATTGTTGGGATAATCACCCTCTCTGTCTCGTGTAAAATGGGGAAGCTGCGGAAAAATATTTGCCCAGTAATATACCGCTGCCCGCGCTTCCAAGTTCCCACTGTCCCCACTCTTTACACTATCTGCCCATTTTTGCATATTTCCCACTTCTATTTGCGTATATTGTTGAAGCACAGCTGCTTGATTTTCAATTTTTGCTTTAACGGTCTGCTGCCACAACTGTTTTTTGAGCGGCAACGAAGCAGCAATTTGCTCATGAAAACGTTCCCGCTGTACCATATTGCTTTCCAAAGGCATCATCAATCCAGTTGGCAGATGAGCACTATCGCAAGTCACAACCGCACAATTATTACTCAATAAATTTTCCAAAAGAGCCTGTGTAAGCGTGATTTGCTTGTTATCAAGCAATATCACGCCAATATCCTCTATCGGAATAGTTCTCACTGCCGCTTGTTTGAAAGATTCCGGCAAATCGTTTTTTTCCACTTCCGGCAATTTTATGACCAACTGTTCGTCTTTGAGCGACAAATAAGCCGGATTGCTGAAACATAAGGTTCGTTTTATCATTGATTTGATGTTTGTTTCAAATTATCCTTTTCTGAATTTACCAAAAAAAAAGTATCTCAAACACGCAACAGTGATCTAATTATTTATCCTCCTGTAGTTGCCGAATTGATCCTTGATTCGTAATTTGAGTAATTGAAGAATCTACAACTTATCATCTACCGAGAGTACAGCACTTCCATTATACTCTCTTGATATACCAATGGATTAAGCCAATAAATTCTATCAACCCCCTTCGATTTTATGCTATCTTTCGTACATGTATATAGAGAAACTTTGCTTTTATCATTATATGCTATAAATTATACACTCTTAAATACCTCTATAATATTTCCCAATCTGTCAACCTTTATAGGTATGCAAATATCTTTTATCATTTCACCAGTAATTGCTTTCTCCATTTTATTTGATGTAGTAAACTCGCTTTTGTCAACCACACTTTTTGCCACGTTACTTTGAATAAAAAAACACCCAGTCTTATTTGACGAGACCATCTTGTATATTCTTCCTTTATTAATCGAAGCTACATCGCTAATAATTTGTCCATTTTCAGGCAAATACACAAGGTCATTAGGTGACAACGTAAACAGGAGCCTGCCATCCTGCGTTACGATACCCTTTTCTTTAAGAACACAGTCTAAAGTATTTTCCCAAAATTTTCCCGATTTTTTTTGACAGTCAATAATAACATTAAGGGGAATAGTAACAAAAGAACGAGATTTCGTCTCTTCATTCGTTTTTTTATCAATATTTATCGATTCATAAACTGCAAAGTAAAGGTTTGTACCTTTTGCAGCTTCTACAAATTTGGCTTTCTTATTCCCTTTTTCTCCAATTGCAAATTTGTCGCCTTTTTCATATTTGCGGACTTTTAGAATGGGATGGTGCAATTTACCGTTATTCAAAGCCACAATATTCCGATTCATTTCGTCAATACCATCGGGCGAAAAAGCTATTGCCGGATCGTTTCCTTTATTTTCCAAATGACGCAATAGGATTTTCTGAATTCCCGTATCGGTAACACTTTCAATAGTCTCTCTATCAAAAGAAGCATCCAGCGATTTTCGTACGGCAAAATATCTATCTTTGGTATCTTTCGAAAAGGTATAGACCTTGATTTTTGCCAAGTTTACTTCTGCCCAAACATCTTTATTATTCTCAAAATATTTTATGATTTTTTTCTCATCATAACCTTGGGATACCAACTCTTTGATTTTGTTTTTGAGAACTTTATCTACGATGGATGAAATACTCTTTAGCGCTTCCGATAACCGAACATCCTTTGTTTTTTGCAAGTTTACCTCCCCATACACTGTATCTTTATGCATTGATTTTCGAATAGCCCAGCTGTCTCCTTTCTCTTGTTTTACGAATACTTTTTTCCCATTTTCGTAATGCTGATATTTGTTGACGGTTTTATTGATGACTCGTAAATTTTGCTTAAAGCTTACGACTATTTTTTCTAGTGCTGCGTACGCATCTTCTGTAAACGTATCCCATGGTTTAATAAATTCTCTGGGGACGCTACGCTCTTTACCAGCTATCATGATATTTTCATATCGGCGCAATTTATGTGATAGTTGATAACGATTGGCTTGATTTTGTGCTTTGGCAGCCTCGTTATTTAAAAGGTTGACATGGTCTCGCGTTGCACAAGCTACCACAATGGCATCCATGACATGATGACGGTGGTCAATCCGTTTTTTATTAAAGCCTTTTTGCAATTCGAGCGGCATATAGGGGATTTCGTGTCCTTCCGCGTTTATTGTCGTAAATTTTTTATTGGTCAATTGATTTAATCGCTGAAATCTGGGTAAAATAATTCTATTCCACACGTCTTTCATTCCCCAGTCTCTTTTCAGATAATCTGTAATACTTCCATTTGTGGAGATAAGATTTTTGGATGTGGACTCTTGTTCATAATTACCATTCTCGTCTTTTTCTCTGACGATATTTGAAAGAAGTGATTTCACCACTTTACTGATATAACGGCTATCGTTCAATTGTCGTTCGATAAAATTATCGGGTATATCTTCCATTAACAGTTTTTGCATTTTCAGGCGGGAACGGGAATAATTATCTTTTACAAATTTCACATAGTCCTCAACTGAGAGAATCTCAACTATTTTCCCTTGACTCAGTTGCACTTTCTCGCCATGATGTTTTTTTATAAATTCATAGCCAAGCGCATTGTCTTTTAGTTTATTAACTTCCGATTCGCAAATTACTTTATTGATAAAAGAGTCATCAAAATAGCGGGATTGAGGAATAATGTGTTCAATTTCATAAGCAGAAGTAAATAGTTTGGCAAGCGGTATGATCTGCCCCGTATAAGGAGAACGATACTTTTGTTCTAACCATAGTTTATAACGCTTTATTTCGGAAGAAGTAGGTCGTTTTTTTTCATCAATTTCTTTAAATTTTTTTAGTATCGATTCCACATCTTCGGGGATTTCTGAGACACTATTTAGAACACCATCTTCATATATTCGCAACAAATCTTGCTGGCTGGGTGAGTATAGACGAACATTCTCAATTTCATACTCAGGATTCTTAAATTCAGTCAGTAAAGTTTTTATTCGCAAATTTGCATTTTCATTATCTGATATTTGTTCGGAGATTTTTTTGCGCTTATCGGCAGGGTTTTTCATATCGCGTCCTAATTCGACATGAATTTCATCAATATGTCCGACTTGCTTCCAAATATCTCTCACCGTTCTTAAAGTCTCTGTGATAACCTGTTCCACAATTGGATTTCGCAAAGAGTGTTGTTTGAATGATTTGAGATAGTCATCAATATCGGATGGGTTTTCCCATTTGATAATATCTTTTGCTTCAGAATGTCTGTCATATACGACATAACATGCCAACCAAACGGGTAATCCTCTGAAGTCGGAAATACTTTTCAAGTTAATGGCTTTTTCGCGAACTCTATTACGAATTGTTTCATCAACCTCGCCGGTAATAATTTTATCAATTCGGTCTTTTGTATTGAGGTCAATCTTATCATCATTCCAATATTTGCCCATTCGCATAAGAGAAAGCAACTTTTTTGTAGCTTTCTCGCTATATGCGCCATACTCCTTTTTGAAAGGCGGGCATTTACTAAAAGCTTCTACAAATAAATCCGGTAAATCATTATTCGCGGCAAATTTCTTCAGTGCTTTTTGTATTTCCAGCTTATCTTCAACAGAATAGAGAATATGCCAAAGTTTCATTTCAAACTCTTTTCTTTCTTCTTCTTTTTCTTTTAGAAAATTTTTTTTATCAATCCCTGCTTTTTTCATACGCGAAATCATTAACGCTCTTGTCTCGTTACAGGGGTAAGTTTTATCTTCAACGTAATTCCAACGAAATTTTTCAATTGTTTCCCCCAACTTGAACGCAGGATATTTAAGCAACCCTTTCTGATCAATTTCTTTATGGTCATTCAACCAATCAAATAAAGCCACTATATCTTCTTCCGATTTTAAAAACTCAGAAGTTACATCCACATCGGTTTTTAAGTTTCCTGAAATGTCTTTTTCGCGTTGGTAAATTCTCAGATTCGAAATGAACTGCCATAATCTAAATTCTTGATAAATCGGATTCGATTTTGACATACATTTTACAGTGCGTTTGTTGCCGTCTTTATCAAATCTTGACTCATAAGGGCAATCATCTATCAACGATTTTTTACTTTTTAAAGGACGTTGATAAAAAATAATATCGTCTATGAAAAGATATGTAAAATCTCTATTCCGAACATTCTTTTTATGATCATCGTTAATGCTGTATAGCTCATTTAGACACTTAATGTATAAGTCTTTATCCTGCAATTCCGGTATAAAATTTTTCTGTTTTTCAAGAATTAGTCGTAATTCTTCTTTATAATATTTTCGTTCAATGGTTCTTACTAATTTACCCTTTATTTTTTGAGCCGGTTTTTCTAAGAGGGCATCATATATATATGTACCTATTGTTTTTTGTGAACGATCAATATCCAACTCCGTTTTTTTCTTTAATAAAGTCCAATCTTCTTCTTTAGGTGCTCTGAAAGAACGCTTTACAATGCCTTCTTTATCAGTTTTTGGTGAACCATCATCATTCAAATCGGTTGTAACAATAAATTCTTTCGTTTTCCCTTCCCAATCTAATCGGGTTTTGCTTGAACGCCTGTAAATCCAGCCGTTTTCTAGATGAACATTATACCACACTTCATCTTTCTTTTTCTCTCCTGAATCCTCAACAGAAACAACTTTTAGAGGATGGTATTCAACGAGTTGATTCTCTTTCTTCTCTTCATCTTCTCCACGTAGTTGATAATAGCCGCGTTTTTGATTAAAATTAAGAAGCAGCCATGCTAATTCTTCTTTTGAAATAGCTT
Organism: Bacteroidales bacterium; assembly: GCA_035403245.1. Lineage (GTDB taxonomy): Bacteria > Bacteroidota > Bacteroidia > Bacteroidales > WCHB1-69 > UBA5429. The sequence continues at coordinate 5,797 of DAONEU010000107.1, forward strand.
GTAACAAGGCTTTTTTTCGCAGATAATAAATAGTCCAATCGTATGGGATTTTGGGTTCTTTCCCATTCGATTGTACGTGAAACAATTGAGGTTGAGTTTTTTTAAATTCAGCAATCATTTCATTGAAAGAATCTTTAAATAAAAATTCATAAGTACCTTCTGCACCTTTCTTCCATGCAAGTTTCAGTTCAGAATCATCTGTAAACTTACCGTATCTGTCCAATTTATCAGCAAAATGTGCAGGAAGAAAACCCATTATATCAAGAACTCTGTGCAATCTTTCTCTTCGCAATAAATTTCGCTCAATAAGCCTGCGAGTTCCCCTAAATCCTGTTCGCTCGTTTGTTTGAGAAACAGTATTCCCTTTTTCAAAATCACCCAGCTGTGCCGCATCCATCGGAAGAATTCTGCTTCCGGAACTATCAATACCAGATAAATTGAATAAAGTTTCTTCATTTTCGCATACTTTTTCGTCCGCATTTACAACCGCCCAACCAATACTGTTAGTTCCTAAATCTAATCCTAAAATTTTTTTCATTATATTATTGTTTTTTATATTCAAAAAACTAACTATAATATGCTTTAAAACAGCATATTAAGTATTATTTGTCGCTTTTAAAAAATCTATCCAAAATTACAATATTTTTTTAAAAAAAATGATTGTTTGTAACAAAAAAAAATCTATTTTTGCAGCACAAAATTTGAAGCGATTCACAATAAGGATTATTCCGTTGTGAAAACATTTAAGACGGGACATATGTCTCGTCTTCTTTTTTACATA
>DAONEU010000108.1:0-2164 GCA_035403245.1 Bacteroidales bacterium
TCTACAAACTCCAAACCCCATTTTTGAATAACTGGAACCATTTTTTGAGTTCGAATGGGTTCATCAATTCAATATGATGAAAAATCTCTTGTGCAAACTCAATTGGGGCTATTCCGCATGCAGTTATGATGTTGTGGTCGGTAGTAGCTAGTACATTTTGGTAATACTTATCTCCGGAATATTTAGGAGCGGCATATTTTAGATACTCGATATCGTTACTTGTATGTTTGATTTTATCCAAAATGCCAAGTCGGGCGAGAAATCCGGTGGCTGCACAAATCGCCGCTATGGGTTTCCTTTTTTCTACACAACTGTTAACGATATCCCCCAGTTCAGTATTTTCTCCTCTATCCCATGCCTCTCCACCCGGAAGAACCAATAAATGGATATTTCGAGTATTAACTTCAGAGAGTGATAAAGAAGGGGTGACTTTCAATCCACCCATAGAGGTAACAGGATTGCCATCTTTTGAAAAATAAACCAATTCGAATTGGTCACTTTTGTGTATTTCAGGTGTAAGATAAGCGATTTCCCAGTCGGAATAACCATCAAACAAAAAGATAAATATTTTCTTTTTCATGGAGTTTTATTTTAAATGTAATAATGTGTGATATTTCAATAGTTAAAATGTATTTTTTAATTAGAATAAGATCTCTTTCTTTATTGCAAAAATACAAAAAGTTTCAATCAATTTAAATAAAAAATATTTAGCCTTTCGCCTTAATAGCACACAGATGACACAGATGTTAGAGATTTTCACAGATTGAATGTCGATAGTCAATAGTCAATTGTGTTGAAAATGAGATATTCAATTCGCTTATTTGCTTATTATCACATTAGCTTATTATTAATCTGTGGACATCAGTTCAATCAGCGTCATCAGCGTTCTATTAAAAAAAAGCCGCTAATGCGCGAATATACGTCCTTCGTCCTTGATATCAATGTTTTGCATTATCAACTTTCAGATATCGGATATAAAATTTATCAGCAGATGCATTATTAAGATATGTAATTATAGTTCCTGTACTTTCACCACAAAACTCTTCACTTTTAGATTCTAATACTTCCCCTTCAGGATAGTTTGTGATTTCGGAAATATAAAACTGATTCTCAAATCGAATTAAATTTTTTGATTGACCAATCGTGTATGCAATTTTGTTACTAAAAATGAGAGGACTATTCTCTTGTGTAAAGCTTTTTGTTTTAATTTTTCTTTTAGTTGGATATTTATATAAATCGCAATCTCTGATTAGCGATTTATTGATGGTATATTCTGAAATGACTTTACTAGTTTTAGGAGGAATACAAACTATTTTTTCTTCATTGAAAGAAACAGAGTATACTTGATTTGTAATTATATTAACAGGGTATCTGTTGTTCAGTTGTGGATTTGTTGCTCCAGAACTCGTAGAATTGGTATAAGTTCTGTTTTTATAGTAGTTGTAAGCCATTCCATTGAGTAAGTAAAAACTCTCTTCTAAGTTCAAATATATATATTCGTTTGATTTGTTATAAAACCGAAATCCAATATTTCCCCCTTCATCCCACAGATTGTAAAAAACTTGGCAGTTTTGATCTTCATAAACTAAAAGATTGTCCTTTAACAAGGTAGTGTCGCTTGGTGTTGCTTTGTAAACTTGATAATAGGAAGTTGTTACACAGGATGCCAACAACATCGCTGTTAGTAAAAGAACGGAAAGGAATTTTAATGTTTTCATAGTAACGAATTTAATAACCTAAAAATGAATTTTTAACATTCTTCTAAGAATATTTATCATCTCAAGAGTCTGAGAATCAAGTTGCAAATATATGAAAATTATAAATTAAAAAATTAAAAATTTAAAAATGGAAGGCGGATGACACAGATGTTAGTTCAAGGTTCAAGGTTCAGGGTTCAATTGAAGAGTTTTAGGGCGTTTCAACTTTTAAACCTTTACACAGCGAAGCGTTCAACCTTAAACCATTAAACAGCGAAGCGTTCAACTTTAATCCTTTCAACAGCGAAGCGTTAAACTTTTCAACAATAATGCCACGAATTCACGAATTATATTTTTCATTTATCATTTATCATTTTTCATTAACATGACAACCGATTTCCCAGCATCATTCCCTTGTGGCATCTCAATTAATAAAGTGCTTGTTTTTCGATCGGTTTCAACTTGGT
>DAONEU010000108.1:2264-6553 GCA_035403245.1 Bacteroidales bacterium
TAAATCCACTTCACTACAATTGGGATATACAACGTACGCATACGATTCATCTTTTGGATTTTTTCCATGCTCAATCCCTAAACTGAATAAGGAGGTTTTATTTTTGATCTCACTACTGATCGTAAAATTTTTTGAATCAAGCAGATTGATGTACCCGATACTGTCTTGTAAAAACCACTCAGGATTGTTGACTTTTGTAATCCCGGAGCCGATCTCAAGTCTCTTTACTGTCCGGTTTTCAGAGTAATATACCGGTGTCTTTTGAATCACTTGATTTAATGTGGTCATGACACTATCTCTTCCAAACCTTTGAGAAATGCCACATCCCAATGCTACAAACTCATTGTCAAAATAGAACCAGCTTTTCGTAGCTTCTAAGTTTTTTTTGTCGTAAATAAACCCTATTGTGCCGTAATTTTGATTAGAAACCCCACCGGCGTAAGGATTATTGTTTCTGCTGTTTTTTCCCCACTCTACAGAGGGCAACTTGCGATCCCCCTGTTCAGCGGTAGTCCCGGGCCACTGACGATTATTCATCAATTTAAAATAGGTCGTTTCATATTCTAAACCGGTTCTGAAAATGAAATTCAATCCCGCGGAAGTGTAGTAATTGTCCAACCCATCGCCATTCCCCGATTCCATTCCGATTGTCCGGGTGGAGGTTAACCGGGAACTCACATAATACCCTTCTCGACGATGAATCATGTAGTCAAAACGCCAAAACATTCGATTCCCCAACAATTTCAATTCAATATCCTGAAGCAGAAAGATTCTATCCTGAATGTTTAAAAGCTGCTCTTTTTGTGGTGAATCCTGAGCAATCATCAAACTCAAATTGTTGGAATATCTAGGATTTAATGTCGAACTTGGTCTTCTTCCGGTTTGTGCCGGATCCTGATGCTTTTTGTACACATACCACTGCATCCCGTTGATGATATGATTGTCCAAAACTGTTAATTCTGTAGTACTTACAGTATAAATGGTCCCTTTACAAAGATCCAAATAGGATAATATGGAATTCAAATACTCTTGTTGGTAGTTTGCATAGAGTTGTCGACCCTGAAAGCTGTGCTGCGAGAACATCCAGTCGGGTTCAATCCCTTCTCCAACAGTCTGTACAACAATGAGATCCTTGATTTGTTGCTGAAATCTTTTTAAAAGGGTGTCATTTTCTGTAAGGATTGCAGCGGGTAAAGCGGCGAAGATCTTATCTGCTCCATTGGCGCCCTCCATGTGATCGTTTTTATTGTAAGCCCAAAGTAAATACTCAATAGCTCGTTGAAACAATTCGGGATGGTCGGCTTTGAGCTCTTTGTTCATCAAAAATAAACTTATTCCCAGTGCTTTTGGATAGCCAACATGTCTAAACCACCAGTTGGAAGGTCTGTGATCTGTGGTGATCCAATATTGTAACGATCTGTTAAAGTGATTTTTAATAGTTGAATCCCGGTAATAACTACTGCTAACAGATTGGTAGGCACCGGCTAAAACCCTTAAACGTGTCAAATGGATACTAATGTCGGTTTTTGATTTGTAGTCGATATCGGAAAAGGACCCATCCGGATTCAAAAAGGATAAAGCGCTCGTTATAGACTCTTGAGTTGGATTATAAACAGCTGTTGCCATGTAACGAGCGTACAATGTGTCAATATCTGAAGCCAAAATCGATTTTATGGGGATCAAAAACAGGATTAAGCCTGTTAAAATGGGAAGTTTTTTCATGTTAAAATGTGGCGTAAATATATTCGATGTCTCCGTTGTTAAAAGAGATTAAAAGGTAGATAATTGCAAGAACAATTGCAATTTTTAAAACAATATTAATGACTTTTTTCTTCATACAATTGTTGTTTCATGAGTTGATAAATTCGATATGCCCCATAGCTGGAATAGTGTTGATGATCCACAAAAGCACCGGCAACGGGTGATAGTGCAGTTGCATCGATGTAGTTCACGTTTTGATCAATCAACAGTTGTTTGATTTTCTGAACCACCCTTTGATGTCCGGCTAAACTTTCCGGATTGTATTGTTGAATAAAACGTTCATTGTAGGGGCCAATCACGAAAGTCGCTTTAATGCCCAGTTTCTTACATAACCGGATAAAAGAGGTCAACTCCATATCTCGATATGTGTCTGTTTCATTCATGGGTTGGTACCAACTTTGGTGTTGAAATGTTTTTAAAACATTCCACACCGTATCAATAAGTTCTGTATCTATTTGACCATATTTTGGGCAAGAACGGTAATCACTTAACGTATCTGTAATAAACTGAAATTGTTGAGCATATTTTTCAGGAAAGAGTTGATTTCTGAAATCACAGAAGTAGTTTCTTCTCGCATCCCTGGCCAGATAATCAAAGTAAGCGATCCCTTTTTGAAAGAAAGTGAGTTCCTCTTTATAATGATTCACCGGTTGAAATATCTGTTTTTGTTCCGATTCTGTAAGAGAAATGGTCCTGCATATCTGATATTGTGTATATCTGTCCCAATATTTGAGATTCATCTCACACAAATTGGCTCTCCAATAGGCCGGATTAATGAAGTAGATCAGTTGTAAGGAGTCCAGATCTTCCTGATGATGCAGAAATAGAGGAATATAGGTACCACACGTTCTTCCTGCACCTGCCAATACGGAGAATTGTATCCCTTTCAAGTCAGGATCCTCGTTCAGGAAATCATGGTAATTACCCTCTTCCATAGACACTGTTTCAGAGGTTCCCATTACGAGATAGCCATGATTTTTCTTAATAGAATGGAAAAAATCGGAGACCTCGGCTTCGTCATTGTACTTAGCATTAAAGCCATTTAATGTATAGATCTGATTTTTAAAACTTTCAGGTTTTTGATTTGGGATGAGATACCCTAAAAGAATCAGAATGATCAGGGTGATCACAATAAAAATCCCGTTTTTAAAAAGGTTGGAGGTTTTATATATTTTTTCTAATAGTTTCATGATAACAATTTGAAAAGTTCAATCAATTGGTTTTGAGAGTATTGGAAGAAAACAAATCCGATGGTGACATAAATAAATGTAAGGATGATACTTGCGATTTTATAACCGGTACTATTACAAAAAGCAAATCTGGGTTTCAATTGGGAGGTCCAGACTTTGTTGATGGCTAGCCCCACACCATGCCAGAGTCCCCAATAGACGTAATTGATGGAACTCCCATGCCATAATCCACAAATGGTGAAGGTTACGATATAGCTGAGTATGGTGATCAATAATCGGTGTTTAACGTTGATGAATGAGCTAAAAACACGAATAGTGGGTTTAAAGACATACATTTTTAGAAAGCTTGAAAAGGTGATATGCCACCGTTTCCAGAATTCAGCAAGGCTTTGAGAAATGTATGGATTATTGAAGTTTTCAGGGGTTTTGATCCCGATCATGTACGCAGTTCCGATGGATATGTCGCTATATCCTGAAAAATCGAGATAGATGTAAACAGAGTACAAGAGCAGACTCAGAATAATAGCCCACCAGGCTGAAAAATCGGGGAGTAGGGTCGTATAGTCGGTGGCATAGACGATAATCAGGGGAACAATACCAACCACTTTGACGGCCCCAATCAGGATTCTCGAGATGCCGGCGAAAAACAGTTTCCAATCGTACGATTTTCGCTCATGCCCAACCCAGTATGCAAAGTTATTGTAGGTGTCGATCGGACCGGCAATAAAAGTGGGGAAAAAGAGGATATAATTCAGGAAAGTGATGAAGTTGGATCGTTGTATTTTTTTTCGGTACGATTCAACGAGAAAATGGATCAAACGGAACAGGATATAGGAGATTCCCAGTTTTTGAACCGATAGGATAGGGGCATTGATAAAGGAAAAGATTCCGTCAGAAAGTTGGTTTTGGATGTAAGGATAATTTCGGATGACAAAGAGGAGTAGGATAATCGAAATGGATGAAGTAAGGAGGATTCTGGAGTTTTTATGTTGAAGGATTTTTCCGATAAAGTAAATCAGAACGCTAAAAACAGATAAAACGATCAAAGTATGTTCTTTAACCAGTGTCAGTAAAATCAGGATATTACCGAAAAAAATCAGAAGATTCCGCACCCAGATATTGGTCGTGATCCATTTCACTACATTGTAAATCAGAACAAAAAAGAGAATGTAAATAAAAATCGTATAACTATTAAAAAGCATAAGGTTGTTTTAAAGGTTCAGTCAGTTAAAGTTTTACAAAAATAAGGAAAAAACTAAAAAGATGCCACGAATTCACGAATTATAAATTAGCAAATGTTCAGAATGCTCGAATGCTCATGTGCTCAATTTTTCATTT
>DAONEU010000109.1:0-6550 GCA_035403245.1 Bacteroidales bacterium
GTGCCCTGCACGCTCCTCACGCAGGAAGGGGAGATGAAAGGGGCATGCGAACCGGCTGTACGCTCGGAACAGGGGAAGGTTGTCCAGTTCGAGCGGGTCGGGTTTGTGAAGATCGATACGGTCGGTGCTGATGGGGTACTGGCGTACTTCACGCACAAATAACCCGTCACATTTTTTTAAAACACCGGCTCTTCTGGAGACAGCTGGTATTTTATGTCAGGTTTTTAGTAGTATTCCTGCTCTCAAACAATGACGGACCTGGCAGCCAAACAGATCAATACAATCCACCAGACCGTGATGAATAATCTCGATGTAATTACTTCAGGGGCAGAGAATGAAAAGGCCAAGATTATTGCTGAGGCAAGTGCACCGAAGGAGCACGATGCGTGCGACGCGGGCGGCGATAGATAAGCGACACACAGATCGCAACAGTCATTCCGCAGATATGAAGAACAGTCGAAACGGGGCATCTCCGTTGCACTCGTTTGGCCCGCTCTGGTTCATTGATACCCTCATTGAAAAATGGCTCCCGTCCAATCATTGATTATATTGGGGTTGTGAATAACTCTTTGAATTGAATGAAGAGGAAAAATGATGATTGAAGGTATTATTCAACAGATCGATAAAAGGCAAGATGAAATATTATCAAATCTGGATTCTGAAAGCATTGCAGTTTACTCTTTTATAAAAACTGAATATGCCCGAGGAGATATTCAAAAAAATTACGTATTTCAATTTGTTTTTAGAAGATTTTATGGATTAGACAATGCAGGGCTATCAGATGAAATGAAAACTCATTTTTTTGAATTATTTGCAGAAAAACAAACGAATATTGGTATTATTTTATCTGATCTGTATGAGATTCCAAGGATAGATAAAAAAAAGTCGATGCAATTTAGTTTTGCAACCAAATTACTGCACACAATTGATAACAGTAAGCCAATTTATGATACAGAAATTGGCTCTCTTACCTATTCAAAACCAAAACCTTCCGATAAAAACACACAAATCCAAAATTACATTGAATTGTACAATAATCTCGAAAGATTGGATGCAGAATTGTTGAAAGACGAGAAAATACAAAGGGTCATTTCCGAATTCAGATTAATATTTCACGTTGATAGGGAAAAAATATCGGATGTTAAAGCGTTGGATTTTATTATGTGGTCCTTAGGAAAAATCAATAAAAAGTAACTGTCCAGGAAGTTGGTGGTTCGATTTATCCGTATGAAAACACCCCTGTTCATAACCGTAATCATAGATTCGTATTTTCACACACCGGTATGAATCACAACAGTAATTTGCTGAACCGTTTATCATAATTCATGGGAGATCGGGCAGAGCAATATATCAATGAGGGTGCTGAGTATGCCAAACTCGGACAGTACGCAGAAGCTCTTGCCTCTTTTGATAAAGCGATTAAGATCAATCCCGATGATGCCGACGTGTGGGTTTTTCGCGGTGTCGCTCTTGGTGACCTCGGTCTGTATGAAGATGCGATCATCTCTTTTGAAAGGGCGATTGCGATTAACGCAGATTACACGGATGCATTGTTCTTTCGCGGAGTTGCACTAGGCATATTAGGACGGCATGAAGACGCGGTTGCTTCTTTTAGGAAAGTCTTGTCCATCAACCCAGAATATCCCGAGGCACGAAAAAATCTGGAGATTGTCCTTGAGCAACAAGAAAATGAATTCCATCATGACAGATCACGAGTGGATCATGGGGCTAAACCTACCTTTGAACCGGATTTGATACAAAATCCCCTCGTTCCTTGGGCTATCGGTTATAAAATACAGAACCGCTACGAAATCGTTGATATAAAATCGGGCGGCATGGGGATTGTCTACTTTGCCCTCGATCATGAATGGGATCAGATTTTTGCAATCAAAACATTTCAAGAGCAATATCTTTGGGATGAAGATGCCATCCAGCGATTTACAGCAGAAGCAGAAATATGGATAGATCTAGAGAGACATACTAACATTGTTTTTGCAAGTTTCATTCAGAAAATCGAAGGGAAACCTCTGATATTTTTAGATTTCATAGACAGCGGAGATCTGAACCAATTCATCGGCAAATTAAATATTGAGGAATCTCTGGATTTTGCAATCCAGTTCTGTACCGGCATGGAATATGCCTATCAAAAACTGGGAGTTATCCACAGGGATATAAAACCAGCAAATGTGATGGTGCAGAAAGACTCAAGGTTCAAATTCGGATATGCATACAAAATCACTGATTTTGGGTTGGTAAAAGTTTTAAGCGAGAACCCGTTTGATGAATCTGTTAGAGTTTTGACGGGTATGGGGACTCTTCCATTCATGTCTCCGGAACAGTGTCCGGAGCGGATTCAGGAAAAATTCTCTTTTAATGGACAGGTAACAACAAGATCAGATGTCTACTCCTTTGGAGTAACTCTCTATTTACTTTTAACCGGGAAATTGCCTTTTGTTGATATGGATGAAATTTTCACAAAATATCCTGAAAGACCAACCCATCTGAACCCGGAGATCCCGGAACATTTGGATTCATTGATTCTCAAATGTCTGGAGAAGAACCCTAATAATAGATACAATGATTTTACTGAATTGAAATTTAATCTGATAAAAATTTTCAATAATAATACTGGTAAAAATTATGAGGTTGTGGGGGGGAAAGAACCATTTTCAGAAGTGGATTGGAGCAATAAAGGACTTGCCCTAGACACCCTTGGAAAATATCAGGAAGCAATAAAATGCTATGACAAGGCCCTCGAAATTAATCCCGCACTTACTGATGTATGGAGCAACAAAGGAAATACTTTTAAAAATCTTGGAAAAACCCGGGAAGCAATTGGGTGCTATGATAAGGCACTTGAGATAAATCCTAGAAATGTAGAGGCGTGGTGCAACAAAGGGATTGCCCTAGGCACCCTTGGAAAATATCAGGAAGCAATAAAATGTTATGACACGGCCCTCGAAATTAATCCCAGACATACTGATGTATGGAGCAACAAAGGAAATGCCCTTGCTAAACTTGGGAACTTTCAGGATGCAATAGAATGCTCCAATCATGCACTCCAGATTAACCCAAGAAATGATGTCGCATGGTACAACAAAGGGCGTGCGCTTTCCATTTTTGGAAAATATCAGGAAGCAATAGAATGCTCTGATCATGCACTCCAGATTAATCCAAGAAATGCTGCCGCTTGGTACAGCAAAGGAAATGCCCTTGCCAAACTTGGGAAACTTCAGGAAGCAATAGAATGCTATGACAAATTCCTCGAAATAAACCCCAGAGATGTTGGTGTGTGGAGCAACAAAGGAAATACTTTTAAAAATCTTGGAAAATTCCGGGAAGCAATTGGGTGCTATGATAAAGCCCTTGAAATAAACCCAAAATCTGAAAATACGTGGAACAACAAAGGAATTGCCCTTTACGACCTAGGAAATTTTCAAGAAGCAATTGGGTGCTATGACAAATCCCTCGAAATAAACCCAAGATCTGAAAATGTATGGAACAACAAAGGGAATGCCCTTGCCAAACTTGGGAAACTTCAGGAAGCAATAGAATGCTATGACAAATTCCTCGAAATAAACCCCAGAGATGTTGGTGTGTGGAGCAACAAAGGAAATACTTTTAAAAATCTTGGAAAATCCCGAGAAGCAATTGGGTGCTATGATAAAGCCCTTGAAATAAACCCAAAATCTGAAAATGCGTGGAAAAACAAAGGGATTGCCCTTTACGACCTAGGAAATTTTCAAGAAGCAATTGAATGTTTTGAGAAGTTTATTGAATATGCTCCCTCGCAAGATGCTTCACTTGTTGAACAAGCAAAGCAGATCATTAAGGAGTTGAGAGGATAATGCAGAATAACCTAATCAAGAAATTAAAAAGAGGAAATTAATGGTCAGATTATCTGCTGGAGCAAATTTGGCATGGGTGATTGCAGTTTCTGAAACATCCCAGGCCAAGTATCAATACATCGAGAAGGAACAGGTGCTTATCGGAATATGCAGTCTGGAGAAGGCAGTCGCACCCGGGACTTTAAAGGATGTAGATCCATCCACGATCCAGGCATTACGATCGGAAAACAATGCGATAAACGATCTCCTAAAAAGTTTAAATCTCGACCAAGCATCGATGCGTCGTGCTCTCCGTGATCGTGTAGGTCAAGGAAATTACACCCACACAGAAAAGACAATTCACAGAAGTGAGGCCTGCAAGGAATGTTTTAATCGTGCCGACACTCTTGCCAAAAAGCGAGGCTCCGAAGAAGTTAACTGCCTTGATCTTTTTGCGGCTATTGTGGAAAAACCCGGGTCTCCTATTGACAAAATTCTAAAATTAAACGTAAATACAGAAAACAATGAGAAAGGCGCCGTCTCTAAAAAAGAACCAGAAGCAACAAATGCGAATGAGAAATCCAAAACAGAATTTTTAGAGATATATGGAACCGATCTTACAAAACTGGCAGAAGAAAAAAAACTGGAACCCCTTATAGGCCGGAGGGATGAACTTCTCCAGGTAATACGCACGTTATCAAGGGAGCAAAAAAGCAATCCTCTTATTATAGGGGAAGCGGGCGTAGGAAAAACTGCAATTGTCAGAGGTTTAGCCCAGAGGATTGCCGATAAAAATATCACTCCCGCTCTTAGGGAAAAGCGATTGATAGAGTTAAACATGGTATCTCTTGTGGCAGGCTCAAAATACCGGGGTGAATTTGAAGAAAGACTCACAAAACTCATTCAGGAGATAAAGGAAAACCCGGAAATTATCGTTTTTATTGATGAGATCCATACAATAGTTGGGGCAGGAAGTGTACAGGGCGGTTTAGATGCGTCAAATATCTTGAAACCTGCTCTTGCCCGCGGTGAGTTAAGCGTTATTGGTGCCACCACCATCGCAGAATACCGCAAATATTTTGAGAAGGACGCGGCCTTAGAGCGCAGATTCCAGCCCATCACGGTTGTTGAACCTAGTATCGATGATTCGATTTTGATCCTGAATGGATTAAAAAAGAGATCCGAAGAGCATCACAAAATAAAGATCACCGATCCTGCGATCAAAGCGGCAGTTGAATTGTCGGTTAAATATTTACCAGACAGAAGATTGCCGGACAAAGCATTGGACCTTCTGGATGAAGCCTGCTCAAGAAAAAAGGTTCCACAATTGAGTATGGTGGGGGATTTCGAGGAAAATTTTGGAACGGTTGTCTATGAAGATATTGCCGAAGTGGTTGAGAAGTGGACCGGAATCCCTGTACTGACTAAGGAAAACGAAAAGGAAAGACTCCTCAAAATGGAGGATTTATTAAAGGAAAGGGTAATTGGGCAAGACGATGCAATCAGGAAAATTGCTAAAAAGATTAGGATAGCAAGATCCGGCTTGCAGGATCCCGATCGTCCGCTCGGTGTTTTCCTGTTCTTAGGTCCAACAGGTATTGGGAAAACAGAAACTGCAAAAGCATTGTCATCGTTTTTGTTCGGTTCAGAAGATGCAATGACTCGATTGGATATGTCAGAATACATGGAGAAACATTCCGTTTCCAAATTGGTGGGAGCTCCGCCCGGCTACGTCGGATATGATGAAGAAGGGCAGCTTACCGGTGCCTTACGGAGAAAACCATACTCTGTTGTTCTTTTAGATGAGATCGAAAAAGCTCACCCTGAAGTATTTGACATATTCCTGCAGGTTTTTGATGCTGGCCGATTAACCGATACTAAAGGAAGAACCGCAGATGCGAAAAATGCAATTTTTATCATGACCTCAAATCTCCAGCTTTCAGACAATGTGTATGAAAGGGCCTATGGAATAGATGGAGATAACGAGGCAGGGACCCAAAGGATCCTTAAGGATCTAACAAGGATATTCAGACCCGAATTTGTAAACCGTATCGATGAGATCATTGTTTTCAATCACCTGAAACAGGACGATATACAAAAGATTGCGGAAATCATGGTGGGGAAAATAAAAAGCAGAATGTCAAAAAAAGGTATGGATTTAAAAGTAGAAGGGGATGTGATAGGTTATATTTCAAAAGAGGGCTATGACGAAAACTTCGGTGCACGGCCCTTACGCAGAGCCATTGAAAGGTTGCTTGAAGAGCCTCTCAGCGAGGATGTCATACGCGGTGAACTGAAAGACGGAGATAAAATAGTTGTTAAAATGGTGGAGGGTAAAATCTCTATTGAGAGGAAAGGGAAAGATGTCACTTAATGAAGTATTCACTGCATTTGGAATAAATCAGTAATGCTCAAAATTTTCGATCCATAACTCTTATCTTCATACACACACCCTTTCGCTTCTGGTGTCAGCGCCCGCCCCATACCAATTGTGAAAACAGGTTTGCGGGATTGTGTGGAGCAAGGGAGATGCGTTGCTGTCTGGCCGAGAGCGGCCCATTTTTCGCACCGGGCGAGTGCATTGATATATCGGGATGAGTTTTTTATTGATGACTCGTGCGGTGCGATTGAGGCTGGAATTATTCTGATCAAAAACCCTATCATCTTTTGGATGATACTCATTGGTACGTATGTTGAAATTAGCCAATCAGGTCATTGTGCTT
>DAONEU010000110.1:0-6512 GCA_035403245.1 Bacteroidales bacterium
CAAAGGGGAACGCCCAAATAATGAATAATTAATAATGAATAATGAATAATGGTTTGGGGGAAAGGGGAAGGGGGAAAGGAAGTAAAAAATAAGAAGTATAAAGTAAAAAGTAAAAAGTAAAAACTAAAAAGTAAAAACTAAAACCCAAGACCCAAAACCCAAAACCCAATAACTAATAGCTGAAACCTGATAACTGATAGCTTTTATGATTTAAAAAATTATCGTAAATTTGCAGGTTAAATATTTGAAACTTAAAAATTGTAATATGAAAAAAAGTGTTTTAACTGTTGTGCTGGTTGTTCTGACGGCATTTGCTTACCAACTGACGGCTTGTACTAACTTTATCGTTACTAAAGGAGCTAGTAAAGATGGCTCCACTTTCTTAACTTATTCTGCTGATTCTCACACTCTTTACGGGGAGTTGTACTATTGGCCTGCCCGTGATTATCCTGCCGGTACTATCATGGATGTTGTGGAATGGGATTCCGGAAAATTCTTGGGTCAAATCCCTCAAGTGGCTCATACCTATCAAGTGGTTGGGAACATGAATGAACATCAATTGGCTATAGGTGAAACTACCTATGGTGGATTGCCACAACTAGAAGAACCTAATGGAATCATGGATTATGGTTCTTTGATCTACCTTACACTTCAAAGAGCAAAAAATGCCAGAGAAGCGATCAAAGTTCTTAGTGAATTAATGGATGCATACGGATATGCCAGCAGTGGTGAATCTTTTTCTATCGTTGACCCTAATGAAGCCTGGATTTTTGAATTAATCAGCAAAGGGAAAGAGTTAAAAGATGCTAAAGGTAAAACTTTAAAAGGTTGGACTAAAGGTGCTGTTTGGGTTGCCCGTCGTATTCCTGATGGATATGTTTCCGGTCACGCTAACCATGCGAGAATCATGACTTTCCCGTTATCAAACGGAAAAACATCTATTACCAATAGAGAATTAGCTAAAATCTTCAATCCTGAAGTGGAAACTGTATATGCACATGACGTGATCTCTTTCGCTAAAATTGCCGGTTTATACCCTGCTACTGCTCCTGATGCTGAATTTAACTTCTCCGGAACTTATGCTCCACTTGATTTTGGTGGTGCACGCGGTTGTGAAGCACGCGTTTGGGCTTTCTTTAACCATTGTGATTCTAAATTGATGGCTCCATATGAAAAATATGCCCGTGGCGAAGATCTTCAAAGCAAACAACGTATGCCTTTATGGATCAAACCAGCTCAAAAAGTGGGTGTTAGAGATATGATGCTTTATATGCGTGATCATTATGAAGGAACCTCTATGGATATGACTAAAGATCTAGGGGCAGGCCCATTCGCTTCTCCATACAGATGGAGACCAATGACCTGGAGCGTGGATGGAGCAAACTATGTTCATGAAAGAGCAACTGCTACTCAACAAACCGGATTCTCATTCGTGGCACAATGTCGTAGCTGGTTACCAGACAAAATCGGTGGTATCTATTGGTTTAGCGTTGATGATGCTGCCAGTACTTGCTATGTTCCTATGTTTGTTGGAATCACTTCTGTTCCTTTGGCTTTCAGAGAAGGCAATGGTTCTATGGTGGAATATTCAGCTACATCTGCTTACTGGACATTTACCAAAGTAAGCAATTTCGCTTATTCACGTTACAATTATATGATCAAACATATCAATGAAAGACAAGATTATTGGGAAATTGGCGCAATCAATGAGATCGCTCAAAAAGAGAAAGAGTGGGTGGCTTTATATCAAAAAGACACTAATGCAGCGATTGCACAAATCAATGATTATTCTACTCATAAAACCGAACAAGTGGTTGCAGACTGGAACAAATTATTTGAATATCTTTTAGTTAAATACAACGACGGTAACGTTAAAAAAGAGGAAAACGGAAAATTCAAAACCAATGGGGAAAGAAAACCTCAGGCTGTTTTCCCAGATCAACCAAAATATCCTGATTATTGGTATCGCATGATCGTAAAAGATTGTGGTACTAATATTTCAGCACCTAAAGAAGAAAAACACTAATCTATGTTTCTGAATTTAAAAGGAGATTTACAGTCACTCGAAACACCCATTGTGATGGGTGTTTTGAACTGTACTGATGATTCATTTTATGCCGGAAGTCGCTACAACGATGATGCTGAAGTGGTTGTTCGCGCTACTCAAATTTTAACGGAAGGTGCGCTTATCATTGACTTAGGGGCTGTTTCAACCCGTCCCGGAGCGACCTATCTCGATGCCGGAATGGAATACATGAAAATAAAAAAGTTCCTGAAATTGATCATGAAATATATCCCTCATGCCAAAGTTTCTGTGGATACTTTTCGCGCTAATGTTGCAGAAATGGCTATTGGAGAAGGAGCTGCCTTCATCAATGATGTTTCGGGTGGTGAAGATGAAAAAATATTTGAGGTGGCAGCAAAATACCATACCCCTTACTGTCTGACTCATAATTCCAGAGGAAAAGAGTTAACTACTGAGGAGATGATTCCCGATATGCTCCGTTTTTTTGGAGAAAAAATTGAGAAGCTTAAAAGCTTAGGGGTTAACGACATCGTATTGGATCCCGGATTTGGATTTGGAAAAACGATAGAACAGAATTATCATATCATGAAAAACCTGACAGTTTTTCATGAACTTTCGATGCCATTGTTAGTAGGAATATCAAGAAAATCAATGATATACACTCCATTAACCACTACTCCCGACAAAGCATTAGCCGGAACCATTGCACTTAATACGATCGCTATTCAGCAAAATGCACACATTCTCAGGGTTCACGATGTGAGAGAAGCTGTGGACACCATAAAAATCACAAAAATGTGTTTATAACAAACGTTATGAAAAGGTTGTTTTTAATTCTGGGCATCATTTTATTTTTAGCTTCATGTACTCCTGAAGATAAATACCCGATCATTCCCAGAATTCAGTTTGTCAGTATTGAAAAAATTCCCAACGAGTATGGTTTTGACTATAAGGCAAATCTAAGTTTCTATTTTGAGGATGGGGATGGGGACATCGGATTAGACAACACCACAGAAGATTTGAAACCTCCTTTTGACACTGCTTCTATTTACCATTACAACTTTTTCATTAGTTATTTTGAAAAGCAAAATGGCGAATTTGTTAAAGTAGATTTACCTGCTGAACAAAATGCCAGAATTCCTAGGTTAAGCAACAATACCCCTGAATCGATTAATGGAGATATCAACGTTGAAATTTTCATTAACAACATCACCTCCCCTTACGATACGGTAAGGTTTGAGTTTTATATTTTAGATCGGGCTTTACATAAAAGCAATATCATCACAACCCCTGAAATCATAATTGACAAAGCAAAATGAGTATAGAAGAGATTGTAAAACAGACACTTCAAGAAGATATTGGACCGGGAGATCACTCTTCATTAGCATGTATTGACAAATCCATCATCGGCAAAATGAAACTCCTGGTCAAAGAGGATGGCGTTTTGTGCGGTGTTGAGGTTGCCAAAGAGGTGATTCGTCAGGTTGATCCTGAAATCCGAATGACTCAATACCTTCATGATGGGGATTTAATCCACAAAGGGGATATCGTGTTCGAATTAGAGGGCCCTGCTCAAAGCATGTTAACAGCTGAGAGAACCCTATTGAACTTCATGCAAAGAATGAGTGGAATCGCTACTAATTCTAAGAAATACAGTGATGCAGTCAAAGGAACAAAAACCAAAATATTAGACACCCGAAAGACCACACCCGGACTCCGAATATTTGAAAAATACGCCGTACAAGTTGGAGGTTCTGAAAACCATCGCTTTGGACTTTACGACATGATCATGTTGAAGGACAATCACATCGACTTTGCTGGTGGTATTGAAAAGGCAATTGACACAACGCATGCTTATCTTACCAAAAACAATTTAGATTTAAAAATTGAAGTTGAAACCAGAAATCTGGAGGAAGTGAAAAGAGTGATCAAACATGGTGGTGTGGACCGAATCATGCTGGATAATTTCACTCCTGAGATGATTTTGGAAGCGCTTCGTTTAATCAATGGAAAATATGAAACGGAAGCTTCCGGTGGTATTACTTTTGAAAACATCCGGGGATACGCTGAAAGTGGTGTAGATTTTATCTCCATTGGAGCATTAACACATCATATTAAAAGTTTAGATTTAAGTCTTAAATTTGTAAAATAATGGCCAAAACCCCTTTTTACACCTTTAAAACCCGAAGAAAGATCATCAAGTTTATGCAGATTCCTGTAGTACATAAGACGATGGGATTCTTAAAAAAGTTGGTTGTTCCGGGATTTCAGGGGGTGCCTTTTTGGGATGTTATGAAATTCTTTTTAGAGTCGTTGTTTCAAGGAATCCTTTTCCAAAGGGCAGCAGCCATGACTTACTATATTTTTGCAACGGCAATACCGATGTTGATGGCTTTGGTAGCAGCTATCTCCTTCTTGGGTGATTCTTTCCATATCACTATGATGGATATGCTACAATCTGCAATTCCGCCATACTTGTGGCCCACCATCTCTGAAATTATCAACTCCTTAATTTTACAACAAAATAGCGCTATTTTATATGTTTCAATTGGATTAGGGATATATCTCTCTTTTTTAAGTGTGAATTCCATTGTAAACACATTGAATATCAGCTATTTTGATATGGAAAAAAGAACTTTTTTCAAACAATTACCCATCAGTTTCATCATGGTGATTGTTTTTCTTTTGATCATCATTGCCTCTATCGCCATTTTTATTGGTGCATCCTATTTATTCAGTCAGTTAAATGCAAAATTTGGTGGTTCTGCCACGCTTTATGTTACCATAATTTCAATATTTAAATGGCTTTCCCTATTTACGTTGATGTATTTGTTGCTATCTGCACTTTTCTATTTTGCCCCCTATAAAAAAGAATTTTTTAAATTCTTTTCTGCCGGATCCACTTTTTCATCTATCGTTTTAGTGATTTTAATGAAAGGGATCAACTACTACTTTGCCAATTTCTCCTCCTATAATGCGGTTTATGGATCTATTGGAGCGATTTTGTTGATCCTGATCTGGATCAACTGGAGTTGTGTTGTCGTTTTGATTGGATTTGATCTCAATGTTAGTATTTCCATCGCACAACACAAAAGAAAGAACAAAACAGATGGATTAAAAATTATTAGTACTGTAAGAGAATAATCAATTATGAAATATTATATCATAGCCGGTGAAGCATCCGGCGATTTGTTAGGGTCCTACTTGATGAAAGAGATCAAAAAAAATGATCCTGAAGCAGATTTTTTAGTTTGGGGTGGAGATCTCATGGAAGTGCAGGGTGGAGAAGTTATCAAACACTACAGAGATCTGGCTTTTATGGGTTTTTGGGAAGTTGCCACACACCTCCGTACAATATTCAAAAATCTATCAATTTGTAAAATTGATTTATTATTGTATGAACCTGACGTCGTGATTTTAGTGGATTATCCGGGTTTTAATTTAAAGATGGCCCAATTTGCCAGAGAGAATGGGTTCAAAGTGGTTCATTATGTTTCCCCTTCGGTTTGGGCATGGAAAAAGAAAAGGGTTCATCAGATCAAGAGAAATGTGGATCTTTTGCTTTCTATCCTTCCTTTTGAAAAAGAGTTTTATGCCCAATATGATTATGATGTTGCCTATATTGGACACCCATTGTTGGATGTGATTCAGGATCAGAAAGAGAGTTATGGTTCTTTAGAAGCATTTAAACAAAAATATCAATTGGATGAACGCCCGGTTGTTGCTATCCTTCCCGGAAGTAGAAAACAGGAATTGGTAAGAATTCTACCCGAAATGATAAAAGTGATCGATTTATATCCTGATTATCAATTTGTG
The DNA here is from genome assembly GCA_035403245.1 of Bacteroidales bacterium. Lineage (GTDB taxonomy): Bacteria > Bacteroidota > Bacteroidia > Bacteroidales > WCHB1-69 > UBA5429. Next base: position 5,843 of record DAONEU010000110.1, read on the forward strand.
ATTTCCAAAGTGAAATGGCAACCCGAAGAGTTATACCGTAAACTATTAAATAACAAACAGATCACCTTAATTGAAGGGAATACGTATCCTCTTTTACATCATGCTACAGCAGCATTGGTTACATCAGGAACTGCAACATTAGAAACGGCATTGATTGACACACCACAGGTAGTTTGTTATAAAACCAGCGGATTATCTTACCGTATTGCCAAGATGTTAGTTGGCAAACACCTCAAATACATCTCGTTGGTTAACCTCATCATGGATGAACCGATTGTAACAGAGTTGATTCAAGGGGATATGAATACCAAAAGAGTGTGTAAAGAGCTTGATCTGATATTAAAAGATGAGACTAACATCCTTAAAATGAAAAGTCGTTACGCAGCTCTTCGAGAAAAATTAGGAAACAGTGGAGCTTCCGCCAAGGGGGCGGCGTTGATTGATCAATTAATAAAGAATAATTAAACCAAAGAAAACCATGAAAAAGTACAAAAAACTAGCCCTAATCTTACTGTTGATTCTGAACGTATTAGTATTACTAGGACAAATCTGGCCTGCAGGAGCACCCCCATTTGCCCAAACCATAAATTATATTTTTCTTATTTTCAGTCTTTTATACTTCTCCTTTAGCTTGTATTACGTTTTTAAAAAGTAATTCTTGCTTCCATTG
>DAONEU010000111.1:0-6438 GCA_035403245.1 Bacteroidales bacterium
TTTCTCTGTATCGTTTATGACGATGAAAAAATTGAGGAGGCGGTAATAATTTTGAAAGAACTGATCGATAATAAGCAGCCAGAGAAATCGGTAAAAGTATATGTCTTTAGCAATGGTCAGTATCCATACACCGAAGAATTTGAAGATGTTCTGCCACACATTACACTATGTGCCTTACCAGATGCCATATACAAGGCTTATCAAAATATCCTTCCCTCCAAAAAACGAGCCCGGCTGCCGGAGTTGGAGGATATTAACGGTGAGTCTGCGAGCCAATTACCGCAGGAAGTAGTTGACAACGATCTTTTTAACCAGGAGGGCTGAGATATGATCACGTTGAAAAGATACCAGTCAGAAGCTGTCGAAAACCTCGTTTATAACACCTATAAACTTTTAAAACGACCCGGTGCCCGACAAAACCTGATATTCAAAGCCCCAACCGGCGCCGGAAAAACCATCACGATGGCTGCGTTCCTAAACCGGCTGTCCGAAGAGTTACCCGATAAACTTGATTTGGAAAAACGCAAGGTTTGTTATGTCTGGATTGCCCCAAACAAACTCTACATTCAAAGTTATAATGCCATCAAGGGATATTTTTCTGAAATGCGCTCCATTAAGCCTGTTTTTTTCGAGGATATCACCGATGGCCACATTAAACCAAACGAAGTCTTATTCGTGAACTGGGAAAGCATCAATAAAGAAAAAAACCTCATGGTTCGCGAAAACGAGCAAAATAAAACGCTCTATTCTTATGTCAATGCGGCCCGTCTCAACGATATCGAAATCATTGTGATCATTGATGAGGAGCACATGTTTGCAAATCCCAGAACAGCCAAACGGGCCAATGAAGTTTTAAACCGCATTAATCCCAAAATTGAGATCAGGGTCTCCGCCACGCCAACATCTAACTCCGATTACAAAACGGTCATCGAGCGTCAGGATGTGATTAAGGAAGAAATGATTAAAGAAGGAATTGTTCTTAATCCGGCTTTGGATTCATTCGAGCAGGAAGGCGGTAAAACACTCGACCAGATGTTGGTCGACATCTCCTTGCAGAAACGCCGGGACTTGGTTGCCGCCAATGAAAAGCTCAACAATTCCATCAACCCCCTGCTTCTGATTCAACTACCCAACGACACATCCGAAGACAATACGTTGGACGACCAAAAATATATTGACATGGTCATTCAATATCTTGAGGTCTATCATGATATTTCCGTCAAGAACAACAGGTTGGCTATTTGGCTCAGTGGCAAAAGGGACAACCTGCAAGACATTGAACAGCCAGACAACATGGTGGAAGTGTTGTTGTTTAAGCAGGCCATTGCGCTGGGTTGGGATTGCCCTCGGGCCGCTGTTCTTCTGATATTCCGTGAACTAAAAAGCACTGTTTTCACTATTCAGACCGTTGGCCGCATTCTTCGCATGCCCGAACAGAAGCACTATCCCGATGCTATGCTCAATCAAGGTTACGTTTACACGAATCTCAGTAAAGACAGAATACAGATTGTGGCTGACGACATGAACTATATTACCATGAACAAGGCCATCCGCCGGGAACCGTATAAACCGGTTACTCTTTTATCAAGCTACATTAACAACAAGCTATTTCGCAATCGTCTGGGTTCAAAATTCCGCATCACATTGTACGAAACAGCAGAGGAACTGTGGGGAGTCAGTAAAGCTTTGGAGGATGTAAGTGTCCACGACAGAAACCGGCAAATCCTCATCCAGAGAATGATCGATGTCAACGTTAACACAATTGAGATCGTTATTCCTGAAAATGTAATACTTACAGGGGATATAGAGGTGAAAATTGTCACAGATATTGCCCGGTTTGCCAAAACTCCCGATGAACTCAACCAACTCTTCCGGCAATTTTGTCGAAGCAACGTAGGTTCCTTTGCGCCGGTAGACTCAACGCCTGTTCTGGAAATGGCCCTAAAAATGCTCTTTGAGGAATACCTGGGTTTTAGCGAATTCGAATCAATTAAGGTCATTCTCCATTCCCAAAATCAGCCTTTATTCATAGAGCTGATAACCAAAGCATTGGAGCGGTTTACGAAAATTCAGGAAGAAAAAGCCCAAACCACCAGAAAAGAACTTGTCAAATACTCCTGGGAGGTGCCCTCCGAAAGAATATACAATGAATTATACGTTAAGGTTGATATTCCATCCCATGTGCTGGAACCCTTCTACCAATATCACAAAGCATCCAAACCGGAAGCAATATTTGCCAATTTTCTGGATGCTAATAAAGCCTACATCGAGTGGTGGTACAAGAATGGAGAAAGCGCCAAAGAACACTTTGCAATACCATATACTGATTATACCGGTAAAGAAAGTTTGTTTTACGTTGATTACGTCATCCTTTCGAAAAATGGCACTACCAGCCTTTTTGATACTAAATCATCAGGCAGCGATCCGGCCAATGCCCACTTAAAACACAATGCCTTGATTGATTATGTCAATGAAAGAACAAAAAAGGGATTACCCACGATTGGAGGCGTGATCATCTGCAAAGAAATCAACAATACACTTGTCTGGCAATTTTGCCGGAATAAAATTGAGAACACAAAAGATCACACTGGTTGGGACTTTTATAATCCTGCACTTACAAATATCAATTAACGTCATGGCAAAAAAGGGATTAGACACCACATTTCTTCATTATGGCATCCGAAAAGAGGATATCAGCCTGATTGAGGCCATTTGCCTGGATCATAAACTTGAATTTGACTGGATAAAAGAAGAAATCCTTAAGGAATTTCATGAAAAGAAGATCAGAAACCAGGAGGTGGATGGAAAAACAGTTGAAAGAATAATCGAAAAAGCGCTGCAAAAAATCAAGTAACATGCTGATTAAACGAATAAAAGCCAGGAATTTTAAAACTTACCTGAACCTCGATCTCGACATTTCTGTATTAGCAGATCGGCCTATCATCCTGATTGGTGGGGCGAACGGTGGTGGAAAAACCACCTTTTTTGAAGCTATCTACGGCGCATTGTACGGTTTGCAAATTCACTCAGCCCGACATTTCCGCGAGTTACTGAATGCCGGTGCATTAGGGCATGAGGATGAGAAAATTGAGCTGGAACTCCATTTCATGGGAAAAGTTCTGTCAGAAGATCAGCACTATGTTCTAAGTCGTACCTATCGGCTCAACCCATCAGGAAATCCGGTCGAAAGTGTAAAGCTTAACATGAATGGCACAATCTTTCTGTATGGCACTGCAACCCCACCGGCCCAAAGGGCAGAACAGGAAGCCCAGGTTAATAAAATCATCAAAGCCAATTTGCCCCAGGAACTCAGCCGCTATTTCCTGTTCGATGCCATGGAAGCCGGTAGTCTGTTGAAAGAAGACCAGCTAAACCGCGTCATCAAAGAAAACATCGAAAATGTGATGGGTTTCAACAAATACCTGCAATTAGCCAAATCTGCTGAAAGTCTATATCAATCTTATACCGCTCAACGCCTTCAGGTTGAGAATGAAAAAAGCGAGTATTTACAATTGGTGGAAACAAAAAAGAAGAAAGAAGAGGAACTGAAAAATCTTGAAGCGCAATTACAGGACGCATTGCAATATTCTGTAGCGAATAAAGAAATCTACGATAATCTTAAAGCGGGCATAAACCAGGAAGCTACTATTAAAAACAAAATAGAGCAGACCAAAATACAGATTGACAATATTTTAAAACGTGAAGAGCTGTACAAGAACGATGTTGAAACATTTGTTAAAGATTTGGAACCTAATGTTTGTTTACCAAAATTGATTGAGGTGATTAAACCAGAGGTAAATCTTATCCTAAAAATCACAAAGCAAAAAGAGCAACAGTTAAGCAGCAACCTATCCCCGGAACAGATAGAAGCTATCAGCGAAATTATTTTGCGTTATCTAAAACAAAATAACTTAACTATCAAAGATATACAACTTAATGACCTGGTAGATTTTGTAATTTCCGATTCGAAAAATGCAATTTCCAATACTGAATACGACTTCCTCGATTTCTCAGAGATTCGGGCATTAGACACGCTGCTCGGACAAAAATATGCCAATCCTTTTCCGGTAATAAATCAACAACAGATTGAACTTAACCTTTCAATCAAGCAAATACCGGTGTTGGAAGCGCAAATTGAACAGATGAAAGCCCAGATCACCGGACGTGACTATACATTATTAAAGGCATATGAGGAAAATGAGGCAAACATCAAGCGAATAGAAAGGAATATTGACGAAATAGGAGTTGAAATTTCCAAAATCGACAAACGTTTGCATCAGTTCGACGTCCAGACCAATCAGGAACCAGATCCAAAATATGAAGCTTTGGGAAAACTAAAACCATTCTTCGATGATGTTGCCAACAAGCTGTTAAAATCTAAAAAACTACAGATTGAATTAAAAATGAAGCAGGACCTGAACGTCAATCTGGCTGCTTACAAGGATGTCATTGATCGGGTTGAGTTGTCTGAAAACCTTTTAAACCTCACCTTCAAAATTTATCACAAATCAGGGAATGAAATTTACCTGAACCAATTAAACACCGCATCAAAACAGGTGGTCGTGCAGGTTTTGCTAAAGGCGCTTCATGAATATGGTGATTATGATCCGCCAGTCATGATTGATACGGTAATGGGCGTACTTGACGAAAACAGCAGAGCGACGATCCTCGAGCACTATTTTCCGGAATTATCGCATCAAACCATCCTACTAAGCTCCGACAGTGAAATACGGCCCAATACTGATCTCGAAAAGATTGATTCTTTCATCTCGAAATCCTTCACCCTGATCAGAGATCGCGAAAAGCAACTTACAGAAATTCAACCTGGTTACTTTGGGTTTACTCAAAAATATTAATTATGTCCTCAATCAACCTTCAAAATATCAGACAGTCTGAGGGATTAATGGAAGATCTCTCCGAAGTTCGTTCGAAAATAGAGCAACGCATCAACCTCACTGATTACTCTCCAAATCAAAAACCGATAGCGCTCAACTGCAATAAAATAATGAGAATTTGCCTACTGGCCGGTTTGACAAGCCAGGAACACCGTGATTTATCTTCCGTCGAGCAAGTACAACTTTCCAAAACAAGTAACCGCATCTTTGAGAACCTGTTCACCCTGCATAATCTGGGGTTGGTTTACTCCGGATTACTCAAACTCCGTTATCGTGGGATCAATATTGATTGGAGTAATACAATATTGAAAAGCAAAATCATCAATGCGGAAATTCTTCGGGGCGCCAGGTTGCTTTCCAATGATCAGGTTGCTGAAGAGTGGCTGATGAACACTTTAACTCAAACCGGAACAAGAGCGGGTGCCATCCCATTTCTTAACCTGAACATTGGTAACTATGAAGACGACATCCCAGCCTTTTTAAATCTTAATGGAAAAGAAGTAACGAATACACAGATTATCATTGCCGGCAGCACTGGTTCCGGAAAATCAAATTTATTGGCCGTACTTATCAACGAAATCCGCAAACGCTCGATTGACAGTTCTTATCCGGTAAATTTTCTGCTTTTCGATTACAAAGGAGAATTTTCAGACCCGGCCAACAACTCCTGGCTCAGTCTGTTTGAAACCGACCGGTCATCAATATTAAATCCGATAGCATCGCCACTTCCGATAACCCCTTTCAAGGATTTTACCGGCAAAACCCAAAATGAGATCAATCTCTATTCCACCGAATTGGCCAATGCCATCATCGCCATCGACAATGCCCGGATGAGCGCTAACATGAACAACCGTCTTTCAGAAGCAATCATCAACGCCTATCGATCCACCTTAAGCAAACCGGTCACTTTTGAACTCATCCTGAAAGAATACACAAAACTTCAGCCGGAACGCGACCAGGACAAAGATGACAGTATAAAATCCGTTTTCAAACAACTCATTCGTTCAAACCTATTTGCACGTGAAGACTCCATCGATATCATCAAAGATAGTTTCATCATTAAAATGGATGCATTCCCTAAAGACGGTATTCTGGCAAAAGCGATCGTTTACTTTATCGTATCGAAGTTGAACATGATCTACGAACACCTGCCCAAACAGCTATCCGACGACGAATGTGTTGAACTCCGGCACTTTACCATTATCGACGAAGCCCACTACATGCTTGGATTCGACAACAAACCCCTCCGCGACATCATTGCCGTAGGTCGCAACAAAGGCATCAGCATAATATTAGCCACCCAGAACATGGAAAGCTACAAAAGCGAGTACTTCGATTTTTATGCCAATGCCCAATACCCCCTAATAATGAAGCAGCAATCCATCAACGACAGCGTAATTAAAGACCTCTTTGGCGTATCCGGCAAAGACTACAATGAAATCAAAGAAGCCATTTCCGGTTTGCAAAAGGGAGAACTTATTATTAAAAATCCAACCGCCATAACTCTCGGGTTGGGGAAAAAATATAAAAAAATCAAAGTAAG
>DAONEU010000112.1:0-6403 GCA_035403245.1 Bacteroidales bacterium
ATAATAATTCATGAAAAAAACAATCACTATTATCCTTATCCTGTGCTTATCTATAACTCTATTTGCACAAAAAGAAAAAATTAAAGTTCCAAAACCACCGGTCAAGATTACAAAGGAACAGATGTATGAAGATTATGATCAATTTCTGAAGATCATTGAAACATACAATTCTCAATGGGAGATACGAAAAAAATATACCGGATACGATATGTTGTCCACGTTAAAAGAAAGAAGAAATAAAATTGAAACAATAGAAAATTATTGGGAATTCATCAATTTTATGGATAAAAGTTTGAATTTTATTATTGATGTTCATGCTGATCAGTGTCCTGTGTTTTACGATATTCCCCATCCTCGTTATGCACCCGGACAAAGTTTTTATGATTCCACCTACATTGCGGAAATTGCAACAGGATTTGAACAATATTTAAATTACAAAACTGCAAATATTCGTTTTAAAGACTGTCTTCAAACGATTGGGGCTAAATATTTGGATGGAAATTATTATATGACAGCCCATTTTACTTTTAAAAATCCAAAAATTGGAGATTCCATTTGCTTTCAAAATGCCAGAATTATTGCGTATGATCATCAGCCCATTGATTTATTTATTAAGAATTCAATTGGGGATATGTCTCCATACTCAGTTCGTTGGGATTTTAAAAATAATAAATATTATACCAGTAGAATGTTTATTAGTTTTAACAAAACCTTGAAAGTGGAGGGAAATGACGGGAAATTTTATGAGTTTGTGCCTAATAACTTCGGGGTTCAAATTCAGACTTTTCTTCAAGAAGAATATAGAAAAAACCCTCAAAGTTATTTGGACCTTTATGAAAAATGGGATCCCCAAAGAATCTCCTATCTTCCGGAGCAAAAAATACTTTACATTTATACTAAAATGATGTCAGGGCAAGAGGGATATAACTTGATTGATTCTATCAAAAGTATTGGAAAGGGAAAACAGATCGAAAAAATTGTGATCGATGTACGTGGTAACCAAGGAGGAGGCGATGATTTCTGGAGTTCCATGCTTTCAGCTATTATTAAAGATACACTCCAATTTCAAGATCGGGTGGCTCTAAACTATAATGATGAGGTTCGGGCATATTTCAATGCTGAGTTTCCTGTTGAAATGACCAAAGAGTTCAAAATGATGGAAATTTCATTTTTAGAAAACAAGAAAATGTTGGTACGAGAACCTATATGCCAAATAGATCCCGACACTAATTCATTGCAATTTGATGGCCCCATTTATCTATTTCAAGACGAGGAAACCTATTCTTCAGGACACTCCTTTACCTCTTTAGCCAAACAAATTCCACAATTGGTCTCTATGGGTGTTTCAACCGGAATGATGGCAGGTTTTGGATTTAATCCATGGGGCTTTCAGTTAAAAAACTCTAAATTTACATTCAAATTTGAACCTGCTGTAGATCTTAGTATGACTAATAAATGGGAAGACTCATTTCAGTGTATCCCGGAAATTGAAGTGATACCAACTTTAGAAGAGTGGAATATTTATCGTTTATATCAAGGCATCACTCCTTTAAACGAGTTTCTGGTTCAATATGACTATCTGTTTAAGAAAGTACTTGAATATTAATAAAATAAAAACGTATCATTTATGAAAAAATCAATCCTAATCCTATCTCTACTGATCTTAATGAGTTTTTATGCAATTTCTCAATCCGGAAAAACGAGAATCTATTGGAATAAACATTATGAGGAGTATCCCAGTTTAATCCAAGACTATATTAAAGATTCGTTATTAATTGTTAAAAACTATTCGGCTTTTTTGAAAAAAATCTATTCCAAAAATGTAGATTCTTTAAAACCGAAAGAGTTGTATTGGACTGCAGCTTATTATGATGAATTGAACCAACCTGATTCAGTTATTCATTACCTGAACATTTTTTTTGAAATTGCTCCTGATGATCGATCTATTTTATTTTATGACCATTTCCCAAATCTGAAGAAAAATTCACCATATTGGCAGAAGGTTGTTAGTCAAATTGAAAAACACTTTTTAATGGAGATTCCTGATGTTGAGAATAAAGATTTAGCACTAAAAATTTTCTATTTATCCATTGACCGCTATCGGTCAGGGCTCCCTTACGCTGAACTTAATGTACATCAATTGGATTCATTAGTAAAAATTGGAGAGTTGAGTTATTTCGATGCTCCTCAATATAATATTGAAATGGATTCCATTATTGAGTTATATGGATTCCCAACGATTCAGATGGTGGGAAATTTTGCAGCATTTCAATCGTATGATATTCTACACCATTCTAGAAATTTAATCAAATATTATTCTGAAGTGAAAAAAGCGTATCTTAAAAATGGGGTTGATCCAGTATTATACGCAATGATGACAGACCGATATTTATTACTAAAAGGAAAAAAGCAAATCTATGGAACACAATTCAGATCAGGTGGTACCAAATACAATAAAAGATACCCCGGTGCGTGTATCCTTAGTCCGGTGAAAAACATCAAAGAGCTAAACAAAAGACGCTTAGAAATGGGGATGTCTACTATTGAAGAATATGTGGAACAAAACAAAAACATGAACTTTGTAATCCCAAAAGAGTATTATAAATAATCTGGTAAAAATTATGAAAAGAATACCCTTACTGCTTTTGTTGTTATTCAATACAGTAGAATCTCTTTTGGAGAACCTAATAATGTGGTTCATTTGAACTCAGAAAATCCTTTGATATACATTAATTTTTAGGTTGAATAAAAAATATGAACATAAATCTCAAATATTTACTATTTTGTATTGTTTTGGTATCATGCTCAAATAAACAATACAATTCATTGTCAAAAGAACAGAAAATTTACGAATTTTCAACAATTTGGAAAGAAGTATCTTATAATTTTTCAAATATTGATAGTTTTCCTATAGCAAAAGTTGATTCTTTATATCTGAGCTATCTTTCCAAAGTATTGAATTCAAAGAATGACTTTGAATTTTCAAAACTTATGCAAAGATTCATGGCTGAATTTAATAATGGTCATACAAATTTAGAAGATATTCCTAACCATTTATATCCGTACTTAGGTTGGTATAAGTTAAGAACGGTTTGTAGAGATGGAAAAGTTTTCATTGAAAATTTTGGAAGAAAATATTCGAATAAACTCTCCATTGATGATGAAATTGTCGAAATTGATGGAATTCCAATTTATGATTATTTAAAAAATAATATATTTCCATACATCGCAACAACTCATCCGGAACAAAAATTGGAATTAGCAATGATTAATACGAGTAGTTACTATTTGACCTGGAGAGATAGTAAAATGAAATTAACATTGAAAAGAAAAGGGAAAACGATTCATGTTACCATCAAAGTAAATGATTTTCTTTTACCTTCTGAAAAAGAAAAAAAGGAGGAAATCAACAATGAATGGATTATACCCACAACTATGCCAAAAAATATCTTTTTATCTGATAGTTTGAATAATTATGCATACATAAAACTAAATGCATGTGATAAACAAAATTTAGATTTTTTTAAAATGCATCAAAATCAAATCAAAAACTTTAAAAATGTTGTAATAGATTTATCAGATGATGGAGGTGGAAATTCAAGTTATGTTACCCCAATAATTGATTTTTTTCTTGACACAGATACAGTTAATCTATACCCAATAAAATCAAGAGTAAATAATTCATTATATAAATCCTATGGAGAAAAAATGGATAATACCCATAGAGATTCATGGGATAGAATCCAATTTAACCAATACTATTATAACTTTTATACTGGAAATTCTTATGAATTTCTTCGAAAAAACGATTTTTGGGTAAATTCTCTTTCTAAAAACCAAAGATATAGCGGAAATATTTATGTGATAATAGGCAAAAATAGTGCTTCAGCCGCAGAATTTTTGATTACAATGTTATCAAGTAATAAGAATATAATTTTTATTGGAGAGAAAACAGCAGGTGCAGTTGGACTACCATTAAGAATTTTTCTAAAATCTGGATTGGTTGTCAAAATCAATACTATTAAAGCATATGATTTTGAGAATAATGATGTTTCAAACGGTTTTAATCCAGATTATTGGTATAACCTCAAAAAAAATCATTCGGAGTCTGATTCAAGAATTCTATTTAAAGAAATGATTGACTTTATTAAAATTCATAATGAGTAATTTGAAAATTTAGAGTAAAAGTTACTCGATACAACCTTAAATCAAGAAATCTATATCTATAATTTTAAATCATTAAGATGAAAAGAACACGAATGATATTCCTTTTTTTAGTTTTAATAAATGGATCTTTTTCCCAGAAAATTGATTTGCCTTTTGGAGAAAAGATTTATGAAAATTCAAAATACAATTATGCTAATCTTGTTATAATTGCAGATTCACTTCAATTCATGGGAGATTATGAGTCTTCTTTAAGAATCAATCAAATTAAGCTAGAAAAAGAGCTAATTCCAGCAGTAATATATAGAATTGCAATTAGTTATTCTCAATTAAACATGACAGATTCAGCTTTCTTTTTTTTGGATCAATTTATTCAATATTCCTTTGATGATCGTCTCATTATGATTGATAAGAATTTTGACAACCTTAGAAAGGATTCAATAAATTGGTCTGTTCTTATTGATAAAATAGAATTAAACTATTTAAAATATTTACCGGATAGTGCGGATAAAAAATTGGCTCTCCGTTTATTTTATCTTGGTATTGAAGATCAGAAATATAGAACATTTTTAAATAACATGAAACAAATTACAAGGGATTCAATAGGTTACAAAATAAGAAACTCAGATTATTCAAATTTAAATGCTCTTGATTCCATTATTAGACTATATGGGTTCCCTACTATTTCAAAAGTGGGTAAGTTAGGTTGTGAAAATGCAATCATGATTATTCAACATTCTGATAAAATTAAATATTATTTTCCCAGATACATAAAAGATCTATTAGTTTTAAACGAAATTAATCCATTAACTTATGCGTTAATTACAGATAGGTATCTCATGGATTGTCATAAAAAGCAAATCTATGGAACCCAATTATACAGTAACTTATGGACAATGATTTGGTATCCCGGTAAAACTATTTTGTATCCTGTAAAAGATTTTAAAAATGTTAATGAAAGGCGTAAACTGATTGGATATAAATCAACAGTAGAAGAGTATGTAAACCGTTTTAGCGATGGCATTATTCCAAGAAGATATTATGGCTGGAGAAAGAAAAAATAACATTCTTATACTTTCAAATGATGATATTTGAGTTTTTTAAATTAAAAAATTGAACTATGAAAAAAACCACCTTACTGCTCTTGTTGTTATTCACAATAAATACCTGCTTTTCACAAATTAAGGTAGCCGGAACTTTAATTGATTCTGTTACCCATCAACCTATTCAATACAGCAGAATCTCTTTTGGAGAACCTAATAATGTGATTCTATCTGATAAAAACGGATTCTTTGAAATAACCTATTTGAAATCTGGGAAACTACAAATCAGTAATGTTCAGTATGAACCAAAAGAGTTTTCAATAAAACAAAACGCTGAATTGGGAACCATCTATTGTACCCCACAAATTTACCATTTACCCCCTTTTGTGTGCAGCTCAAATTCATCCATTACAATTGCGGGAGAATATGATCCTCAAAAGATCATCAAACGAAAAAGTAATCGATATTTTGTGAGAACCGTTTCATCTATGATTGTTTCACTTTTAATAAATAAACCAGCATTTTACAATGAGAATGTGTATATTGATACTTTAAATTATTATATCATAGATCCTTCTAAAAAAGGATTTCCATTTAGAGTACAAGTATATGAAGCGATCCCCAATGATGATGGCACGATCTCTCATGGAAAAGCCTTAATTCCTGAAAATATTATCCTGCAATATCCTGAGTTTGAAGGATGGGCTCAAGTGGATGTTAAAAAATATGGGATAAAGATTCCTAAAAATGGAGTTTTTGTTTCATTAGAATTCTTAGAGAGTCTAGAATTTAAACCGGTTTTAAAAAATAAAATAATGCGTTTTGAAGGCTCCTGCATATTGATTAGTGATTTGGTGTCAAAATCTAATCAAGATGTGAGAAATAAAGCTTTACATATTTTATATTCGAATCGTTCAAACAACAATCCAAGTCAGTGGACTCAGTCAGGAAGGAATTTTACCGGTTTTAATAAAGGTTTTACTTTTTTTGGAGATCAATATAATTTTGGTTTTTTAAATACAGGTAATCCTATGATATACATTAATTTTTCGGTTGAATAAAAAAATAGTTCATGAAAACATATAAAGCGCTATTTATATTTTTAATTCTTTTAAATGCTTGTCAAATAAGATAAACCTTAAAAAGAACACAAAATAAAAAATACAGCATCAGCTGCACTTCGACAACCATTCTCA
>DAONEU010000113.1:0-4301 GCA_035403245.1 Bacteroidales bacterium
TCATATTTTTTCTCTTCTTTTAGGGTATATCCTATAAAATCAGACTTATCCATTCTTTTCAATACAAAGGCGATCGGTTTTCCATCCACTTTTATAGTATAAACGGTATTTGGAGGAGGGAATATGGCGCTATTTTTTAGTTGTTCCGGAGCCATTCCTGTTACCGTAAATATGGCATAATCCCAGTCAACATTTCCCTTTTCATACCAACGAACAAAACCGGTTGAAAATTTGGTAGTATCGTTTCTGAAATAGTAATTTAATGAAGCATAGTGCCAGGATACTACTTTTATTTTCTCTGTTGAGCCGGGCTCTTGTTTGGCATTTTTTAAAATCCATTCACAAGCTTCCCGACTAGAGTGGTAGTAATAATCACCCTCATAATTTCCGTAGGCTTTTTCCATGCCACCAACAAATTCATTGAAGTAAACGTATTCGTAAGGATGGTTTTTAATGATATGTTTTAAAGGTAAAATCAATAGTAGAAATGGAAGTAAAGTGACCCCATATTGAGCCCATTTTAAAATAGTTGTTTTTGAAGCATTCAAATCTTTATTTCTTCGATTTTCAAAAAATTGAATCAATAAATTAAAACCTAATCCTGCCGCTACAACCATAGGTGGATAGGAAAAAATTGCATGACGCCATCCACCATAAACATTGGCATTGGAATAAACAATCCAAAAAATAGGGAAGAAAAAAGTGAAGAATACTATAAAATACCAAAACCAATTTTTCTTATCTTTCCATAATAGTGTAAAAAATAGGATTAATCCTACTATCACCGCAATGGGAATGGTCATCAAGATAAATTTGGGCGTGTAGTACATCGGTAATTTATCTGACCATTGCAATTCCCCTTCAAAAAGTTGACGTATCGCAATTGCAAATTTTGACATATCTCCTAAAGATCCAATAACATGATCTATTGGACTTTTAATGGCGTAAGGCCAGGTAAGAACAGCTAAAAAATATCCCACTACGGAGATCGCTAATCCCCAACCTACCATTTTTAAAAACTCTTTTTTAGAATCCTTAGAGAAAAAACTTTTATAATTTCTTTGAATATATAAGATGAAACAAAAAAGACCAAAGTAGCAAATCAAAATGAGTCCGGCAACCCTGACACTAATGGCAAAGGCAATAGTGAGGGCTAAGAAAATTGCGGTTTTGTAACTTATTTTTGGAAATTCCTTTAAAAATCTTGTGAGAAAGTAAACTCCCATAATGGATGCCGTTGCAAACGGTAAGTCTTTCAGATTATTAAAGGAATGACCCAAAAACCGTGGAGATAAGAATACCAAAACAAAAGAGATTACAGCAGCACGCCAACCCGCTAACCTATAAGCTAATAATCCGATAAATAACATCGCAAGCCAACCACAAATAGCATTTACTAAGTGTCTGGCAGTCATAATATTATCAACATTAAAAGCTTTGACAATCAAATAAGTTAAGTTATCAACAGATTGACCATAAAGAGGCAAATTGTAGCTATCTGTCACTACGGCTGCCGTTGAGTCTTTTCCTCCGGAAGCATAATATTTATAAACATTTTCTGAATGTAAATAGTGCGTTTCTTCATCACCTGACATTCCAGCATCTGTCGAGAGTTTTATAATAGTAAAAAACCCCACCGTTACAAGGATCAAAAAAGCAATGAACCAATATTTTTCTGTCTTAGTTTTAAAATTCATATTGATAAATATTTGGATTATTAAAAATTAACACGTTCTTTTTCTACCACATAAGGTCTTTTCTTCACTTGGGTATGGATAGACCCAATATACTCTCCTATGATTCCAATGAAAAACAACTGGACAGAAGAAAAGAAAAATAAACCAATCACCAATGGTGCAGTGCCTAGGGAAAAATTGTCCCAATATCTGATTTTATATATAAAATAGCCTAATGCAACCAAAAGACTTGCCAGAGCAACAGTAAAACCAATAAAACTGGCTAACCTTAGAGGTATTTTAGAATGGTTCACAAAACCTAACATCGCCATATCATAGAGGGTAAAGAAATTGTTTTTGGTTTTTCCATTCAATCTTTTAGGCTGTGTGTAGGTTATGGAAGTCATGTTATACCCTAATTCTGCGATTAATCCGCGAAAATAGGGGTAGGGATCATCAATTTTCTCGCGTAAAACGGTAATGAAAGAGCGGTCATACAATCCAAATCCGGTAAAATTTTTGATCTGATTGGTATCAGACATTTTTTCGAGGGTGTTATAAAACATCTTTCTTAAGAAAAACATAACCGGATTCTCTTTGCTTTTGTTCTTTACACAAGTAACAATGGAATATCCCTCTTCCCACTTAGCTATCAGTTCCGGAATCATTTCCGGTGGATCCTGAAGATCTGCAACCATACTGATGGTGCAATCACCAGTTGTTTGGAGTAGTCCATAATAAGGAGACCTGATATGCCCAAAGTTTCTGGCATTCACAATAATTTTTACATTTTTATCCTGTTTTGCAATCCTTTTTAGAATGTTAACTGTTTGATCTGTAGAACAATTATCAATAAAAAGATGTTCGTACTCATATTCCGGAAGATTTTGGAATTGAGCTTTAACTGCTTCGTAAAGAAGTTCTACGTTTTCTTCTTCATTATAGCAGGCTGTTAAGATGGAAATTTTTTTCATAGTACAAAAATAGGAATAAAATACTTACTGAGTTTGCAATAAATCAAATAATCCTTCCTTAAAAGAATATTGGGGAACAAAACCTGTATCCTGAGTCAAGGTAGTAATATCGGCACACAAATACATCACTTGGTTTTCGGAGTAGGGAATAGCACCAATTTTTAATGGAGTGGCTGATCCTATTACTTTTTGGATTGTTTCCACATAATATCGCAGTGGAAAAACCTGACCCGATCCGATGCAATAAATCTGATCATGTCGCCCTTTTTCAGCTAATAAATAAAATGCACTTGCAGCATCTTTTGAATAAAGATAATCCCATTGTTGCTCACATTTGGTAAATTCCGGAATGATGTTGTTTTTTAATTTGGTGATCGTGGAAGAAACCATTGTATTTGCCCCATCATAAGGACCATAAACGCTAAAAATGCGGGTCCAAATAAATTTAATGTTGAACTGGTTACATAATTTACTGCATTCGAACCCGGTTTTAAGTTTTGCTTTTCCGTATTCCGATTCAGGAGATGTAGGTGTATCTGGAGAAATTGGAATATTTACTCTACCATATTCTGCCTGAGATCCGGCAAAAATAAAGGTTTTACATTGCAAACGATGAGCTAATTGAACAGCATCTTTGGAGAATTGGATATTTTCTTCCTGCATTTTGAGGTCGTTCCGGTCTGAACCAAAAGTGCCTTTCCATCCCAAATGATAAAAAGTATCACATTTGAATCCGGATATAGACTTTAAATCTGAAAGATCACAATAAATGAGTGATAGTAATTCTGATTTGGGTAAATTCTCAACTCTTTTTGATTCAGGATTAACCACAACAGTCACTCTAAATCCTTTAGAAATGAGTAAGTTAACTAATGCAATACCTATAGCCCCGGTTGGGCCTGTGATTATAGCATGGGTTGTTAAGTTTTCTGACATTGTGATAAAAAAATCTTTCTGGTTATTATTTAAGGAGTTTTGTATAGATCGATGTTGTTATAAATTCAATATCCATATTATTTTTAATGGTATTCAAAAAAGTAATCATTTGATCATTGATCTCATTGCCCCTTGTTTTAAGGAAATCATACTCCATTTTGGAAAGATAAAAATTGGTTTTTTTACTTTCATCATAACCATCAAATCCCGCTAAAGAGACCTTTTTAACTCCCATTTTAATCAAAGCCTTGAGAAGCATAATTAAAGAGTTGTCCTTAAATACGGCATCTTTTTCAATTAATGATTCATAATCTAACTGATAATCAAAGCTTCCAGATGATTTTGTGACATTAGAAGTGGCAATAATTTGAATCTGATTTTGCAATTTATGGATGAATGTGGCTTGCTGGATGTATCTTTTCGTATTGGTTAAAAACAGATAGTTCGGATTGCAAAAATCTGGAATATAATTGATCGAGATGATGATAGGTTTCTCGGTATTGATATTTTTTAAAATTTTATCTTGTTCCATATCAATAGATTGACCCGGTCCCATTAGTAATATTTTTTGATCTTTGAGATGCTCAGATAATAATTGATAATCAGCAGTGTCTTCACAATCGTTTTTCTGAAAGTCGAAATAGAGTTTTTCAATAGTTGCTTGATTATAAAGTAATTTTGAATCTCCTTCCAGTTTTTTCAGGATTTGATTGAT
>DAONEU010000113.1:4401-6401 GCA_035403245.1 Bacteroidales bacterium
CTTGATTATAAAGTAATTTTGAATCTCCTTCCAGTTTTTTCAGGATTTGATTGATAGACTTAACTGAAAGCGTTTTCTTGTCTAAAAGAAATGAAACATAATTGGGATGACAATCATTAGAAGCTGAAATAAAATATTTCATAGAATATCCCCAGGGAGTGTGTTTGAAAATGTCCAGAATACTACAATCAATCGCTTCTAAAATATGGTTAATATCATATTTTTTCCCAAGATTTTCATTGGAGTACATGGCCAACAATTCGATGGGAGCATTTCCGGCCCCTTTTCCCATACCAAAAATGGTTCCATCAATGAGTAAAACTCGTTGGGAATCATGATTCAAATGATTATTAATCAGTTCAATACTGTTGGCATAACCCAATTGAAAATTGTTATGGGAGTGGTATCCTAAACCAATAGAACTATTTAATTTTTCATTCAAAATGTAATAATAATGGAGCAACTTTTCTTTATGCAACAATCCATACGTGTCAACAATGGAAACAGCGAAAGGATTCACTTGATTAACGAGATCAATGAGCTGTAAAATCTCTTCATCATTGTAGCTGGTTATGGAGACCAGTTGCGCAAAAACTTTATACCCTAAATCTTTAATTTGTTGACAAAAAGCTAAGGCTTCTTTCATGATCTGTTTTTTGAAAATCACCCGAATTCCATCTAAAAAGCAGGATGCGCAAGGTTGAATATTTTCAATTTTACAGGTGCCAAAGTCGATCATTCCAACAACTTCGGTTTGTTTTTTATCCAAACCACCATAAATTTTCTCTACGGAATCCGAATGGGGCATGATACTCCTGTTGATATCAAAGGCACGTCGATCATCCAAAAATCCCACTTCAATAAAATCTATTCCGGAGGAAACAATCCTTTCGAACACATTGATTAATGTTTCATTACCAAAATTCCAGTCATTGATATATCCTCCATCCCGAAGTGTACAATCTAAAAGTTTTATATTGTCCATTTATAAAAGTGTTAAAAGATTTTTTATATTAGGAATTGTATAGGTATTTTTAAAATTATGATCAGAAATGAGAATCGATCTAATAGAAGCATTATCGGACATTAAGATATCGGATTCATATGAATCTCCAATCATAACTATATTTTCTCTGGACAATTGATGATCCCTGATCAGTAATTCGATCATAAAAGGATTGGGTTTTCCGATCACTTCATCAACTGATCTGTTGGCTGAATATTCGATAGCTTTTACAAAAGCTCCCGAGCCCGGAACCAATAATCCTGCAGAAAATGGAACAGATCTGTCAATATTTACAGCATAAATCTTTTCCGCTTTTAAAGCCACCCTGAAAGCAGCCGACAACTCCTCAAAACTACTTTTGGGATGAAAAGCCATGATTAAATTTTCAGCTTCTGTTTCAGAAGCTAATGCAATGCCTAATTCTGCAAATTCCTCTTTTAATTCATCAGAACCAAACAAAAAAGGATGTTTAATTTTTTGATCTTTTATATAAATTCCGCTTATATACCCAGATGTATAAACCTGATTCAATTCACAAGAAATCGAAAAGTTGTTCAATTTTTCAACTACTGAGGCTCGTTTTTTAAATGAAGTGTTGGTTAAATAAAATATTTTTTTCCCTTGGTTCTGGCAATGTTCAATCACTTCTAAAGCACCATCAATTAACGTATTGCCACAATACAGGGTCCCATCTAAATCAAAAACAACAGTATCTATTTCTTGAAACATACTTTTTGATTTTATTGAATTGGTTTAATAAACATATTTTCAGCTAATTCCTCATCCGATAGAAATGGAAACAAATTTTCTAAAGGGGAAGAAACCAATGACCCATCCGGTAATTTTTTTGTTCCCGATTTGGGTTCAAAAATTTGAACTGTATCCACAAAAATCTCTCCAATCAATGTTCCTTGATGTGAGATACACTGGTTTATAAATGATTCTATTTCATGGTTGTTTTTACAGGAAAAATAGGGAAATCCATAAGCTATGG
>DAONEU010000114.1:0-6315 GCA_035403245.1 Bacteroidales bacterium
CCTTTGCGGTCTTTGAGCCACTTTTGGGCGGGTTGGTAGCCGCCAATGTAGAAATTCCATGCTACTTCCGGAACATGATCAAAATATTGGGTGTCG
This sequence comes from Bacteroidales bacterium, assembly GCA_035403245.1. Taxonomy (GTDB): domain Bacteria; phylum Bacteroidota; class Bacteroidia; order Bacteroidales; family WCHB1-69; genus UBA5429. The sequence continues at coordinate 97 of DAONEU010000114.1, forward strand.
TTAATATATACTTTTCCGTTTTCGTAAATGGGTTTGATCACTTCATGTGTGCCATCTATCGGATATTGGATTTGGGTTTTGTTGAGTATCGGACTATCTAACAAATGGATCTGTCTGATCTCTCCCCCTAATCGTACCAATTCCCAAAAAGTTTTCTGATCCTTTGGATAGGGAACTCTTGGAAAATCAATTTTTAAAAACTCTTTGTATTTTTCTCGGTATGTGGGTGAGTGTAAAACCGCATAAATGTAATCCAAAATATCTATCGGGGCAAAGGTGTTTTCCGTTTCCTCCTTTTCGTTGGTGAAAGTTAATCCAATCTTTTCCGCTATTTGATTGACAATTTCAAGGTTTAAATTTGGGATTCTTTCCGTTGTTTGACCAATTGTTTGTTGACATTTATTGTCAGGATAAAGATAAAGTGGAAACAAAAAATTATTATCTAATGCCGTTATTGTTGTTGGCTCGGTTGTCATTAAATTACTTATAAATATGTATTTCCATAAATCTTGACTTCTAGATCTTTTAATACTTACTAACCCTAAATTATCTTTTTTGAAGAAATGTTTCATTATATTCCCCCTGTCTCTCTTTAATGCTTTGTTTTCATACAGAATCCAACGATCATCAAAAACTCTAAATTTCAGTTTAACATAGTTTTCAGATTTGTTTTCAGTTGATTTAAATCTTTCTAAAAACCAGCCTGATGTGTCAATTAAATCGTACTTAGTCCGGATATATTTTTCATCCGAGTTATTTTTTACATCTAAAATTCTTTTTTCTAATATATCTTTATCAATATCAATTACTAAATGGTCTTTTCCTGTGTGAATTCCACTTGAATAATTAATAAAAAATTCATCAAATTTAAATCCTTTTTCATAATTACTTATTTCATCAAAATTTTTAAGTACAAAAAAGTAATTTGGCTTTGTATAATCTAATTTTTTCCATTCAATTAAATTAAATGAACTATCATTTAATGTTTTATATTTAAACTCTCTATTACCTTGTAAATTTACATGAAATACCTCTCCAAATTCATTTTTTTTCTTCTCACCAGTTTTTACAAAGATATTTATTGAAACACCTTGCATTATATCAAATACATTTTGATCGACAGAGCCATCGGGACAAACTTCTTTCTTTTTTGAATTCCCATGCAAATCTAGAATATATATTTTATCAAAACTTTCCAATAAACTTTTTCTCATTTGACGATGTGTAATTCCATCAATAAAACTGTTATTAGAAATATAAGCTAAAACTCCACTTCCGTTTTTATCAATGTAATGTTGACCATAACGAATGAATTTTATATAATCATCATCAAGGTTAATTTTTCTTTCGTTTAAATCTTTTTTATAATCACTAATTAGTTTTCCAATCCATGTTTTTTCTCCATTTTGATCTATAGAAGCATTGCTACTACTCAAAGCATACGGTGGGTTTCCAATAATGCACATGACGGGGGTGTCCCGTTTAATGTGGTTGGCTTCGTTGGCTTCGGAACTGAGCCAATTGGCAAAAAGTGTGCCGGTATCTTGATGGTATTCCTCTAAACTATTGGTTAAATAAACTCTAAACCGTTGGTCTTTGGTGGCTTTAAAACCGGTTTCTTTTAACAACAGATCCAATTTTAAGTGTGCCATTGCATAACTGGCCATCAATATCTCAAATCCATTTAATCGGGGTAACAACTGATTTTCTACATAATTGCTCCAAATTCCTTGCTGTCCCTCAAACTTTTGATAGATCAACTTAATCACTTCGGCCAAAAATGTTCCTGTACCGGTGGCTGGGTCAAGGATCTGAACCTTATGAACCTCTTGTTCTACCATCTTCCCCTGAACGTTCAATTTTATTTTAGTCTTACTTGTATCTGCTAACCCGTGAGGCATATCAAATTCGGTTTTCAGTATTTCATCTACCGCCCTCACAATAAAATTCACAACCGGAGCGGGTGTGTACCAAACGCCTCTCGCTTTTCTTAATTTTGGATCATATTCACTCAAAAAATCCTCATAAAAATGGATAATGGGATCTTCTGTTTTGGAACTCTTTCCGTAAGTTTTCAACATCTCTTCTACATTGCACGCCAAAAAGATATTGACCAAATCATCCACAATCCATTTAATCCGGTCATCCACCTCTAATCCGGCAATATAACCAAACAGTTTCTTTAAAAAGGGGTTTGATTTGGGGATCAGTTCAAAAGCCTCCTGACGGTTAAAAGTGGTCAATGTGGGATCATTGGTTCTTGCGGCAAACATACCGTAAGCAATTGTTTGAGCATATACATCGGCAAACCCTTTTGGTGTAATATCATGGATCAGAATCTGTTTGAAAGCACACATTTGATCCTGTAAGGTACTGTTTTCGCTATTTTGTTCATCCGACAACAACGCTTTTTCAATCACTTCCGAAAGTAACCGCGCTTTTCCGGCCATCATTTGAGCCAACTTTTTGGAACTCTTAATCGTTTGGCCAATATAGAGGCAAAAATCTTTGATATACTGTTCAAACCGCTCAAAGTTTTCCGGAATTGGTTTTATTCCTTTGTCAGTCACTTCCCCAATAGAAATTTTCAAAAGGAACTCTCCATCTCTATAGATATGAAAATTTAGATAATCGGTAAAGATCAGATTACTCAAAGAATCCTTATAACGGTCGAACTGCTCTTTATTTCCGGTTTTTTTAAGTCCATCAAGATCGGAATCCCCAATATCTTTCGCTTCAATAAAACCGATAGGAATATCTTTTTTAGTAAGGATAAAATCGGGTGCACCACAACTTTGTCTTTTGGGTTCATTGGTTGCTCTGATACCGGGAACAAGATCCTCAATCAGTTGTTGTAAATCCCCCCGAAATGTATGTTCCGTAGCATTTCCCAGTTTGTATCTTTTGTTGATATTGTCAATATATTGTTTTGTGGTCATGTTTTTTTAATTTTTAAAGCTAACTAATGGTTTACATTCACTAAAGGGTACAATTTTTTTTCTCATTTCATTTTTCATACCTGCTTTAAAGTGTCTTGAAATCTGTTGTGTTTTTTCAAAAAAATCGTTTTCCGTTTCACTTTTTTGATGGTAAAATATTTGAATTTTATTACAATTAGGATGACTAAAAATAGTACTTAATAAAACTCGATCAGAAATCCCGCATGAATGCCCCATAATGTAAACATCATAATTTGAACTTTCAATAAAATTATTTAATGTTTGATATTTTTCATTTTTAAAATACCCAAATGATTTGAAGTGTTTTAATAATTCATTTTCATTTAATCTTTCCAACTTTTCATATAAAGGATCATCTTCATCTCCATATCCAAAAATTATATTTTCATTATTATAAAGATCTCCATGTATGTTGATAACCAGCGGGTTATACTTTATATTCCCAATGTGAAAAGTGGGTAAGTATAAAGAAATTGTATTAGTGTAGTTAAAATTAAGAATAATTGAATTATTCTCTATCTTTTTTGAGTTTGATAATTTAAAAATATCAATAAAATGATCACGTAATTCATTTTCTAATACAATATCTTCTTTAAATGAATTTAAATAATTTTCTAATTCCGTTGTAATTTTTGAAAACTGATCGTTTAGTTTTTTTACTTCATCCAATAAATATTTTTCTCCTCTAGATTCACTTTGTCTATACAGATTTATTAAATATTTAAAATATTCTTGTTCAATATCAACCCATTTTTGATTTAAATAATTTTTAGTAATTTTTTCAAAAAATGGATATGAAAATATTATTTTATTTGAGTTATAAACATCTTTAGAATATTTTATTCTGCTAAAGAAATCAGAAATAGATTCAATTTCCCAATTAAGCTTTGTATCATTTTCAATAATTCCATCATTTATTTTTTCTCTTTTTGAAACTTTTTTTAAATACCAAAACAAAAAGTCTTCATACCTTGTTTTCAAATCGTGCGCTAAATCAAAACCATTTCCGATAATGAATAGTTTATTTGGATTTTCATTTTCACTCATACAACTATAAAGTTTTGAATTGATCTCTTTATTTGTTAATGGACAAAAATAATAAATAAAAAGAAATAAAGGGTCAAATTCTATAAAAAAAGAAAACAACAAATTGTGTTTAAATATATTTGCATTCTTTAAAAAAAACAAAGATGATAAAAGAAACTCAAAATAGAATGTTTCAAAAAACACAAACTTTAAATGTGCGGATCTCTCCGGCTTTTAAAAATGAATTGATTCAGAAAGCGGCTTCCATGCAGCTTAATTTATCGGAATATATTGAATATATTTTATCTAATGAGCAGATTAAAGAGAATGCCATTCAAGATGAAAAACGTAAAAATGTAGAGTTTTTGAACCAAATCGAAAAAGTGAAAAATGAAAAACAGCTTCAGGATCAAAACCGGATATCATTGATCAATCAAATAAATGAAATCATTGAAAACTATCCGGAATTTTCATTTCCCAAAATTGAAAGTACAAATGATATAATGGAGCTTTTAACTCAACTTTTTGATTTAATCTCTCAAAAAGATGAAACAAAAAATCACTTACAATTTTTCACAGAAAACAAACAATTACAGGGGATCTTTTATAAAGTAAAGGGACAAGAGATCAAATATTACAACGGTGAAACCATTGAAAGCACAATCCCTCAAACCATAGAGGATCTGTTTATGATCTTAGTCAATGATTATCACGCCAAAATTAACCTCAATAAAAAGTAACCATGATTGATTTAACTGTTTTATCCGCTCCGGAACTCATAACCCCATCCAAATCATCCGGAATTTGGATTTTTGTTTTGGTGGTTGTATTTTTAACGAGTTTAATAATTAAAAAAACTTATAACGATTAATTTAACTTTTATCACTTATTTATTATTCTCAATAAGTATACTATCAATAATTGATTCTGAAATATCAATGCCATGATATATTAGTTTTGAATCACAAAAAAAATAATAATCCGATTGGAGTTCTTCCCCAGTTATTTCTTTAATAAATTTTGAAACTACATTTTTACGATTATTTCCATACTTTCTTTCTTCGTGTTTAATAACATAAAGTTGTTTATCATATCCTGATGTCATAATACTTAACTTGATATCATCAATATCATATGTTTCACTTATTATCAAGAAATGAAAGCCTATTTGACTATATTTTTTTTCAATATTTGAATAGAATTTTAGATTTTCACATTTTATGCTATTACAAAATGGTACCCAACTGTATAAACATACATACTTATTTTCTTTTATTATTTGTTTAATTAAAGAAGAATTGATTTCTTCAATTTTTAGATTTTGCAAACTATTGTCAACATTTTTAAAGAGATTATTAGAATTATATGATACAAAATATCTTAGATCTTCATCACTTAATTTATTATAGTTAGTATTCAACCCTTGAACAATACATGATGAAAATAGTAGGGTTAGAATTATTTTTATCTGAATTTTATATAGTTTTTTCATATTTTTTAAAAAATAGCAGATGCATATTGTATACATCTGCTATAAATCCAAATTAATTATTATATATATTTATCTTGTAACCACCAAATTCTCCCAATTCGGAATCATAAATATAATTTCCTTTTAGTATTTTTATCATTTTATTCTCTGAATCGTATACGATTTTATCAGAATCAACCACTAAAATTAATTCTGAAGGATCATATTGAGAAACATCCTCATTTAATAAAATATAAACAAAACTACTATTTTCTTCTTCAACAATTGGAAGTAAAACTGTTTCATCACTTGTTGAGACAGTTGGCATGACTCTATTCCATATTACTGTCCCAAAAATTTCAATTGAGCAAATACCCCACCCTGGATGACACCTTTCTACTCCAATTCTAACTTTTAATATTGGAACATTTTCTTTTGCCATGTTATGATATTTACTAATATATTTTAAATTTTCACTTAAACTATATGTTTTTAAAGAAGTAATTTTATTTTGTTTTAAACTGTTATTTTCTGTTTTTGAGCATGAAATAAACAAAAAAATAAATGTAATGCTTGTTATTATTAAAATACTTTTTCTCATATTTTTTTTATTTTTAATTTCTTGATTTTTTTTTAGTTTAAATTTGTGTTTGTGAGGCTTTAATATAACATATTTTAAAATACGATTTTTCAAAATTGCCTCTGTTTTAAGTGTCCCCCTTTGTTAGGACAGGTTTATTAGTTTATTAATATTTTTCTTCT
>DAONEU010000115.1:0-6291 GCA_035403245.1 Bacteroidales bacterium
TACAAAAATATCGTTTGAACAAGAAAATCAATAATTTGCAATTAAATATAATGAAACATCTATTTTACGTTCATAGTCATATTACTTTTTTAATTTGTAAACAATATATAATTGACAATCATATCAATTATCAAGATTGTACGTTTATTTCACTTCGGTCATATTGTCTTCCACAGTCTTTAATAAAAGCAGGAGTAAGTACAATTAATTATCCGCAAGATGTGTATGAGGGAAAAACAACTCGTGTATTTCAGGGATTCCATTTAAAAAAATCATATTGCAATCTAAAAAAATTAGAAAAAGTTATCAATCAACATATTAATAATCAACCATTTGCTTTTTATATACCTAATACGCAAGCCAATGATTTTGTGAATGTTGTAGTTACAATGAATAATTGTTCTTGTTATTATCTTATAGAAGAAGGTTCTGCAAGTTATACCAAAATAAGTCAACTTCCAAAATTTCAATCCGGTGTATCAGATATTATTTATAAATGGTTTTTACGCCCGTTTCTTAAGCGTTTCTATATATTAAGGGATAATATGTATTCAACAAATTATTATAAATACGTTGGTACTATCGCATCCTCATCAAGTGCTTTTCCTAATTACATTGGACAACACATAATAATACAAAATCCTTTTGAAAAAGAGTTTTTGCCGTTTCACCCTGAAATTATTTTATCCGTAGATCCTTTATTTTTTCATTTTGATATTGATTACGTAGAAATTATTTATCAAAAATTATCATCTGTCCTTTCTTCTTTTGATAAGCGTATTGTGTATAAATTCCATCCGGAATTTTATAAAAGACCGGAGATATTGAGTCAATATACAATATTATTACAAAAAGTTTTTGGAACAAGTATTTTTGAATTAGATCAGAATATTATTATCGAGAATATCCTAAATACATATCATTGCAATTTTTATTCAGATTTTTCATCTATCGGAATTTATGGAAATATATTAAATTGTAAGTGTTATAGTTATGCAAATCTAGCAAAAGGATATTCCAATCTTTATGACGAAAAGGTAAGTAAATTACCTAAAATATTACGTGATTCATATATTTTTTTGTAAAGGTTCCACCGCCCTTTCCCACGCGCGCACAATCTTCTCATTAGAAAATCGTCTGCAACTTTCAAGCCCGCGCACAGCCATCGCCTCTCGCTCGGCGGAATGGTCCATTAACCACATTAATTTCCGGACATATTCCCCGGTTTGGTCATTCGGAATAATCAGTCCATTATGTCCGTTTTCGATAATGTCATAAATAGAGGCAAAACTATTGTATGCAATAGGAACCACGCCAAATTGTTGTGCATCCAAGACAATCATCGGCAAACCCTCAAAGGCGGATGTCATCAGATAAACAGAGGCCTTTGTCAACAGTTCGCGAGGATTCTGCCTTCCCTGAAATTCAAAATTGTGAAGTTGCAATCGCTCGGCAGTCCGCTTAATGTAATTCTCATCTTGCCCGTAGCCCACCATCACGAATTTCCAATCATCATATTTATGACTGCTCTCTATCTCTTTCCAAATGCGCAATGCAGTGGTCTGGCGCTTAAAAAAGTCATCACATCGCGCTACCTGCACCACCATTTTTTCTTTATTCTTTATCTTGGATAAATCAATATTTTCCGAATAGGATAGCGGATTGCCGATTGCCCGAAATTTGACTTGAGAATGATTGCCTATATAATTCAAATACAATGGAATATAACGTTCTGACAGTAAAACTATCTCATCTGCATACAACCCCCATTTCAGCTTTTGGGCTATTTTTCTTTTTAAAAGTCCGTCAAAGTGAAGTTTTTTGAAAAAATGAGCAATTATACCATTAATGGTATTACTATTAATGTTTCCGTGTAATAGTCTATAAGTTCCTAAACTGCAATTAATTCCGTTTAATTCAAATCCGGGAATATTATAAAATCCGTAAATTACTTTAATATTCAATTCTCGCGAAACATCGTACAATATTTTATTGAAGTAACACAAGATTTTTTTGGAAGCGATATTGATGACGCAAGTTTGTATATTATTAGTAATCAATAATCTATTTAATTGTTGAGAGATATTTTTGGGCTCAATTTTAAATTTATTCTGAAAACAATGTTGAGCAGGTTCCGTGACACATTCCTTAAAGTACCCCAAAAAACATTGATGCCCTTTTGTTCCCAATTGTTTTGCAAGATTAATTGTAACTCTTTCTATACCACCTATATATGGACTAATGTCAGTATCGGTAAAAAAAATAATATTCATATTATTTTGCTATTTCTTTTAACCACTCATCAAAGGAGTAATTCTTTATTTGAGAAGTAATCAAGGATTCGATTTTAGTTCCATCAAAAACCGTACTGCCGGATTCGATGGCTAAATCAAGGTCGTTCCATGGCACATACCGGACTTGTGTATGGTAAATATCGGCTATTTTACAAGCGGCTTCCTTTAATGAGAATCTCTCTCCTGCAATATTAAAAATTTGATTTTTAGCATTTTTTGAGCTCATTGTGTGATAAATCTGCTCGCAAATTGAAGAAACATGGGTAAAAGTTCTTTCAATTTCGCCATCTCCATATAGTGTAATGTCCTCGCCCGCTTTGGCACGATTTAAAAAAGCATCTATGGTTCCATACGAAAATTGATCATCAAACATGTTCCCGTAAGGAACGCAAATTCGATAGATAATGTATTGGATATTAAAACATTGAGCATAAATTTTAAAGTATTGTTCTGCTGCGATTTTATTAACGGCATAAATAGTTTTGGCTTCTTTTGCCGCTTCTTCCTTCAATGGTGTATCCATTCCCTGATAAACTAATCGCGTGGAGGGAAATATAATAATCGGTTTCTTCTCCAAATTTTTAACTAACGAAAGAATATTCAACAAGCCGATTTCATTTACCTCGATAAAGGTTTTATATTGGTCAAAGCCGTTTTTTGTACCTGTCATTCCCGAAAAAATGAAAAGATAATCCACATCCAATTGAATGTGAGTATAATTGTTACAAATATCAAAAGATTGATAATCAACTTCTTTCGGAATATTACTATTGGGATTGGCTTGTATGTCATAAGCAAAAACCTTATAACCTGCATGATGTAAAAAATAGGTGAGGTGTCTTCCGATAAAACCGTTTGCACCGAGTATGGTACAAGACTTATGTTTTGTATTCATTTATTTGGATTTTTCTCTTTATTTTCGTTGTTACTTGTGCCCTTTAAGATGATAAAAACTTTAATTTTGAGTCTATTTTTGTTCTAAACTTGCAGAAAAATCGGGTAGGGTAAGTAATTTAATCGTTTCTAATGCTCTGCTTTGTTGTAAAATTTCCTGATAGTGTTTTTCTTTTTTGCTTGAAGATTCAATCGTATCATAAAATTCCAACATTGCTTTAGCAAAATGGTTATCTGCTTCACAAAGAATTGTTTCAGTCTGATTATCTTTTTCTAATAACAAGGTCGTAGTTTGGTCAATTTTGGGTGTAAATGCTTTAGTTGCCGATAATTTACCTTTATTACCCCAAATTTGATAATTACATTGATAGTAGTTATCGAATCCGAAAGAGATGGAAGCTCCTATGCCGTTATCTCCCTTTAAATAAGCACTTCCGTAAATGGAAGAATCTTTTTTTGAATCATAGAAAACGGATGCGCTTCCTACTTGTAAAGAGTCGCCTAAAAGATAAAAAGCCGCTCTTACCGGATACCCGCACGCATCATAAATAGCTCCTCCACCAATTTCTTTATCATATCGAAAATTATTGGCATCGGGGAAAGGCGGAAAACCGAAAGAGGCTGCAAAATGGCGAATTTCACCGATAATACCGCTCCTTATCAACTCTTTTACTTTTATGTTTTGTGAATGATATTGAAACATAAAACCTTCCATTAAACCCAACTGCCGGTTTTGGGCATTTTCAATCATCTCTTGTGCCGATTTTTCAGTATAAGCAATTGATTTTTCGGCATAAACGTGTTTGCCTGACAATAATGCTTTATTTATCCATTCTTGATGAAGTCCGGTCGGCAAGGGAATATATAAGGCTTCAATATCACTGCGATGAATCATTTCGTGATATGAATCAATGGCTTCGCAATGAAATTTCTCGGCAAACAAATGCGCCTTTTCGTGGGTACGACTTGCAATAGCGACTAATTCATAATGATTTGGTAATGATTGGATTGCAGGAATCATAGAACGTTCTGCAATAGCGGCGCAACCTAAAACGCCGATTCTTATTTTTTTCATCGTTTATGATATTGAAATTAATGAAATCAAATTACGGGTTGCAATATTCAGATAATTATTAAACTTCATAAAAAGAAGCAGTTGCGGATAAGTCATCCAAAAATAGTTTTCGGGGACATCGTTTGAAAAAGTGTCATCAACTTCAATAATCATATTTAGGTTCTGTTCTTGATAAAAACGCCCACCTTCTTCCGATTGTAAAGATTGGTGCAAAACCGTATAAGCACCGGGGTTGAGGAAAATATCGATAAACGGCACAATATATTCATTCACATTATTTTGATAATTTCCCGTCAAACATTGTACAGTGGGTGCTATTTCTAAAATATCCAAACACCCGATTTCAACTTTTGCTTGTACCAAAAAATGGTACGTATTATTGATTTTTTTGACAATAAAACCGATTAGACCCTCTTGAGCCGGTTTTACCATCGGCTGATCCCAAGAGTGTACTTCCCTATTTCCAATTTGAACTCGCGTGCCGATAACGGAGAAGTATTTTTTTTGAACGTGCGTAATGGTTATCCCGTCGCTTATCCAATTTGAAACGGCATTGAGATTGATTTTTTGAATATCGATTTCGTATTTTGATTTCAAAGAAGTAATCCACGAAATAATTAATTCGATGCTATACAAATATCGATTATTGCAAAGCAATGCTTCAATAAATTGAGGATTAAAATTTGGAGCCGGCTGTATCTGTTGTTGGGAAATGATGTCGTAAAAATCGGTAATATTTTGAAATTCGCCGTAATTGATACTTGAAATGACGGTACGGGTATCCATATTCACCAGATTATTCTTAATCATCAGTTCTTTTATTTGTTTGAGTGTGAGCCAAATAAAATTATCCGGTACTTCCAAATTCTCGTTTTCGGGTATTTCGATAATGATATTTCTATTTCTTTTTCGCAAAAAACGCGCGCCTTGTTCAGATTGCAATTGGTCAATCAGGACATCCACTTTTCGCTCACCGTTAAAGTATTCCAAAAAAGTCGGTTTAGCACCTTTATGTACTTGTGTATAATTACTTTTGGTAGCTTGTAAGGTAGGCGATAGTTGAACCACATTAATATTCCCCGGTTCTATTTTAGCTTGTAGAAGGAAGTGTAAAATTCCATTTTTTACTTGTGTAAGAATACCTAAAAAACCGATTTCGGGTTGATTGATAATCGGTTGTTCCCATTGCTGTTTGGTACCGAAATTGGTTGAAATTCGAATCCCGTCAATAGAAAAAAACTTACCCGAATTATGTTTCAAGTTATGTGTCTCATCATCAAAATGCCACTGTTTAAGTTCATTAAGCGGAATTTGTTGTACATTGACATGGATGGATTCTTTTTTACGATACATCCATTGAACAATCTCTTCCGTACTTTGGTACGCACTTGATTCGGTCAATGCGGATACGAGAAATTTTATGCTATGATGATTCATTATGACATTTTTTTTGAAAGAGCAAAGATACATGATTTTATAAAACGCCGGACGGGTTAAACGAGGATTTTTCTACCTGCATATTGTCGAAAAAGAATCACACCTTTAAATCACTATTTTTCGGATTTTGCATGTGATTCATACTTTATTTATAACACAATTAATGTTGACATAATATTGTTTGACAGATTAATATCAACTTTAGCTTCAGATGCGAAATCTCTCCAATTTGCCACACTTTTTCTTACATTATTAATAATGTCATGTGGGTTTCGGCAATGTATCAATTCTGCAACTGCCAACAAATCATCCATGGTAATATGATCACGTTTGCCGTTAATACTCAATGAATGGCTGCTAACCCATTCGCTTCCGGGACGATAGGCATGGCAAATGTCATACGCCGGTGATAAGGTCCATTTACCTGATGCATCCATGATGAATGAATGATTTTTAGTGTGATCATCACAATTACGGGCAAAAACATTAAAAACCATTCGTCGAAACATTTGTTCCATTTCAGGGTAAGTAAGTTTGAGTTGGCGCATATATAATACTGCCAAAAAATAAGACCGGTAGCTAAGTTAAAAA
>DAONEU010000116.1:0-2860 GCA_035403245.1 Bacteroidales bacterium
TCTTTGATGATGATAGCGTTGAGCATAAATAGTTGGTAGATCATCGCGATATCATCGAAGTTGGCACCCGATTTGAAAATGTTGGGTTCGAAAAGATTTTCATTGAAACTGAATGCACAAAAAACGCGGGATCCTACAAAAGAAAGATGCATGGGTCGGTGGTACTGATTGTGAATATTCACCAACGCTTCCATCATGACCGGTGTAAGAATATATCGGGCTTCGATTTGATCCGTTGAATGGACAACAAACAACTTTTCAAATTCAGGGTTTTCTAGTTTTACCAACTCGCCTTTACCACTAAATTGAAGTTTTTGGCCCCATTTGCCAAAGAGTTTCTCTGCAATATCAGGAGCAACATAAGTTTCTCCTTTAATGTTTTTGTTGAAATCAGCATGGAAAAAGAGTCCTTTAAAAATGGTATGCCAATGTTCTTGAACTCCACCATTCTTAGTATAAGTGACCGTTTTATATTCTGTATGAAATTCAGAACAACGAAAGTCGGTTTTTTCAATTTGGCCTGAGATTAAATCATCTCCTTGATAACGATCTACGCCGGTTTCAAACAGGTTGCTTTGGAGGTACTCATTTAACTGGATCGATTGTTGGTAATCGTAATTCCAGGAAGGATCTATTGCATGTACAATCTCTGTAACAACCTCTTTTTTGAAGCGTTCCCGGTATTTTCTGAAATGAGTTACCGCATTGACGATAAAAACCAAACCACCGATTAATACTCCAATAAGTCCCACTATAATCCAAACATCATCAATAACTTTATTGGCATATAGAATAATCAGAACGGTAGCTGCTGGGACAATAGCCAAAACGGCGTAAAAGATAAACTGTAAAACTTTTTTTCTGAGCGATTCCAACTCGAGAAGACGCTCTTTGAGTTGGTTTTCGTAGAGCGATTTGAGTTCTTCAAAAGTGATCATAAACTAGAGAAATGTTTAATTGAAAAGTGTTTTTACATCCACATTTTGTCTTTCCGCTTCATTGATCATAAACACCTCTTTTTTAGTCAATTTCATAAAACCTGCAATCATTGAATTTGGAAAAACCTGAATAGCATTGTTATAATCTGTAATAACTGCATTGTAAGTTCTTCTGGAAGCAGATATTTGAGCTTCAACTTCATTTAAGGAGTGTTGAAGTTCCATGAAGTTTTGGTTTGCTTTTAAATCAGGATAGTTTTCAACAGCGACCATAATGGATCTCATACCTGTAGAGATTTCGTTATCTAAAGCTACTTTTTGATCTGAATTAAGATTACCGCTAACGGCTTTGCTTCTCATTTCTGCTACTTTTTCCAATAATTCTTTTTCGTGAGTTGCATATTGTTTAACAGTAGCCACAAGGTTAGGGATCAAATCGTATCTTTTTTTCAACTGAACGTCCATACCACCGAATGCGTTATCTACTTCGTTTCTTTTGCGAATCAGGGAGTTATAAATTCCGATTATTGTAAGAACAAATATAACTGCAATGACTAAAATGATAATTAATGTTGTACTCATAGTTTGAAAATATTTATAAATAATGCGCAAAAGTACCATTTTTTGGCTATAAAATGAAATAAAATTCACATTTTTGTAAAAAACGAAAAAAAATAACGAAAATATTCAAAATATTGTTATATTTGCAGTTGTATTAAACCAAAAGAAATATGAAAACAACATTAAGAAATTTAGCTTTAGCATTAGTCACCGTTTTAACCTTCAGTTCCTGCGATGATATTTTGAATCCAGACATTAAATTTGACACAAGTTTTGATGTAGTCTTAGATGTTGTCGCAACACCCGGCAAAGGAGTCTTTTCTGTAACAGACACGATCAACATCTTAGAACATCCACAATTGATTCAATACACAGGAATGATTCAAAACATTGACATTCAAACCGTTGAAATTGAAGTTCTATCATTAACTCCTGATACTATTGTATTATCAACTTGCAATATGAGTGCATCTGCCGGTACTTTACCAACTGCAGCTTGGAGTTTTACCAATGAATCATTGCATTTAGGAAGAATCATCAACATGGACAATTCAACCAATCAGTTTACAAATGCCAAAAATGTATTTATGTCACAATTACCAATTGCCGTTAATTTGAATGGTATTGTAGATGCAGACAACGCAACATTCCAGGTAAAAGTAACATTTAATTCTGAGGTAACCGTTTCGCCGTTGGGGAACTAAAGAAAAGACTACAGTCAGGCGACTGGAGACGGGAATAAGGAAAACCCTCAAAAAAATAAGGAGATTTGATGTTTCAAGTCTCCTTATTTTTTGTAAATTGAAAAACAATGATATATTATTGAGAAATGATTATTAGTTTTTCTCTAAATGTTGTATGAGATGATAAATTCCGGCTGAAATTTTTGTTGATTTATTTCGAAGTTCATCAGCTTCAACTGTGTCACAAATATTAAAGTCTTCAGAGAGATAGAGCATACTTCGTACTTCAGCACAACTTGCTTTTGCAATTCGAAGATATCTAATAAATGTTGCATCTGAACCAGATTCAGCTCCCTCAGAAATATTGTTCATAACTGAAACAACTGCTCTTTGGATTTGATCTTTAAACCCAAAATCTTTAGATGATTTATGCACGCGGTAAATATCGTTTACTAAAATACGTGCTTCTTTCCAAATTGTAAGATTTTCAAAAAATGGCATAATAGTTTTTTTAGTTTTAATAGTTTTGTTATTGATTGTTCAATATAAATTGAATTTTTGAAACCTACCTCCTGTCACCCCTCACCTGTCACCCGTCTCCTGTCTCTAGGCTCTCATCTTCTTCCTCTTCTCAATCGCATCAACCAGTAGCGATCCGACGATGCTGGCGGTTAGGAT
>DAONEU010000116.1:2960-6199 GCA_035403245.1 Bacteroidales bacterium
CCTAAATCGAGTACCAACATAAAAACGATAAAAATCACAAAAACGATCAGTGAAGTTTGTTCAATCATATTATTAATTTTTAATTTTTTTCAAAGTAAGGCCTAACTTTTTAGCTTCCAATAACATAAATTGGTGAGCTGCTTCATATTCGTTAGGGATGATACCGTCCAGGATAGCTTCGCGGATAGCAGTTTTAATTAATCCTACTTCTCTGCAAGGTTTTAAACCAAAAGATTCCATAATGATATCACCGGAAATTGGGGGTTGCCAGTTTCTCAAACGATCTTTTTCTTCAATCTCTTTGAGTTTAGCTCTGACTATTGTAAAATTATTTAGAAATTTCTTGACCTTTGCGGGATTTTTAGAAGTAACATCCGCTTCACAGAGTAACATCAGGTCATCAATATCTTCGCCGGCTTCGAAAAGTAAACGTCTAACTGCAGAATCTGTGATGATATCCTCAACTAATGCAATAGGCCTTAAATGTAGAAAGACCAATTTCTGCACATATTTCATTTTTTCATTTGCCGGTAACTTCAGCCTGTTGAATATTTTTTGAACCATATTGGATCCCATCACTTCATGTCCGTAAAAAGTCCAACCGATTTCATTATCAAATCGTCTGGTTTTGGGTTTGGCAATATCATGCAGCAAAGCGGTCCAAAGTAGCCAAAGATTATTGGAAACCATTCCGATTTTATCTACAACTTCTAATGTATGTAAATAGTTATCCTTATGTGCTTTTCCTTGATTAATCTCAACACCTTTAAGGGCAACGATTTCTGGAAGGAAATAGGGTAGGAGATTGGAGGATTCAGAGAGTTTTATTCCAACAGATGGTTTAGGAGAGAGAAGAATTTTATTAAATTCATCCATAATTCTTTCATTAGAAATGATTTCCAATCGGGAAGCATTTCTTTGAATTGATTCAAACGTAGTTGTTTCAATAGAGAAGTTCAATTGAGAAGCAAATCTCACAGCTCTCATCATTCTCAAAGGATCGTCCGAAAAAGTAATATCAGGATCCAAAGGGGTTTTCAAGATTTTGTTTTTAAGATCTTCCAACCCATTGTAGTAATCAATAAGTTGGCCACTTTCAGGACCATTGATAGCGATTGCCATAGCGTTAATGGTAAAATCACGTCTGCTAATGTCGTCAAAAAGTGTTCCATTTTCCACTATTGGTTTTCTGGAATCTTTGTTGTAGGATTCTTTACGTGCACCTACAAATTCAATTAGTTCTCCATTATATACAACCTGAGCAGTTCCAAAGTTTTTGAACACATTTACTTCACATTTGGGAGAGATCTCTTTAGCTACAGCAGTAGCCAATTCAATTCCACTTCCGACTACTAAAATGTCAACATCTTTGGAAGTTCTATTTAAGAAAATATCTCTAACGATACCACCAACTGCGTAGGCAGTCAGATTCATTTGATCGGCAACTTTTTCAACAATACCATAAATAGGATTTTGGAGTTTTTTGCGTAGATTTTGAGTAGTAGTTTTCATCGTTTTAATAGGTTAGCCGCAAATTTTAAACATCATCTCTTTGAGTAGCTCCTCTTCCGGAGCAGTAGAATCTACTCCTTTTGATTTGGCATCATATTCTCTAAGAATACTAATATTTTTTCTCAATTCCATAACGGAAAATGAAGATGCTTGTGTAATATTTTGTTTTAAAATCCAATCATTATTTATTCCAAAGATCTTAGAGGCAGTAAGATTAGATTTGTCAGATAATTGATAAGCCAACATTTTGGAATAGAATGAAAAAAGATTGCTGATGGTCTTCACATTAGGATTTTCTTTTAAATGATCACAGAAGTTTAACGTAATCTTATACACTCTTTCCTTGTTTCTGTCAGCCAGCGCTTTTTGGAGTTCAAAAACATTGTATTCCTTACTGATTCCGATATGTTTTTCAATAATAACGGGGGTAATTTCACTCCCTTTTGGTATTAGAATTTGTAGTTTTTTAAATTCATTATCGATCCTGGATAAATCATTACCTATATGTTCAGAAATGATGTAAGAAGCTTCCGCATTGATCTTAAACTGGTGGAATGATGCTCTATTTTGGACCCATTCAGCGAGTTTGTAATCAGGAACTTTTGCAGATTTAAAAACAACCCCTTTTTTTTCAGCTGCTTTAACAAAAGCTGCTTTGGCATCCAGATATTTGTAACAAATGACCAATATGGAAGTTGAAGAGGGTGATTCCATATAAGCGGCTAGTTTCTCAATACTTTTAAGTTCTTTAGCCTCTTTTACAATCACTACTCTTTTATCGCTACCGAATGGAAACTCTTTAGCATTTGTTGCAATCTCTTCAGCATCAGAGTCTTTTCCATAGAAAATCACTTGGTTGAAATCTTGATGTTCCTTCTGAATAGCATTTTCTTCAATATAGTCTGAGATCAGGTCAATGTAGAATGGTTCAGTCCCATGAAGTAAATACACTGGGGCAAACTGTTTTTTTTCGAGTTGGTTGATAATTTGATCGTAAGTTGCCATATACTTTTAGTAGTCGTAATAATCAAATTTTAAGTGTTTAACAGTTAATCCTTTATTGATGAGCATTTTAAGGGAATCTATTCCAATTTTCAGGTGCTCAAGTGCATACTTTTGAGTAACAGTCTTATCACTTTTTTCTGTTTTAATTCCGTCGAGAGTCATAGGTTGATCAGAGATTAAAAGAAGTGCACCAGTTGGGATTCTATTAGAGAAACCGACAGAAAAGAGGGTTGCAGTTTCCATATCGATAGCTGTTGCCCTGATTTTTTTGAGATACTCTTTAAACTGTTCATCATGCTCCCACAAACGTCGATTGGTCGTATAAACGGTGCCTGTCCAGTAGTCTCTTCCATACTCCCGAATCGTAGTTGAAATGGCCTTTTGGAGGTTAAATGCAGGTAAAGCGGGAACTTCAGGTGGAAAATAGTCATTAGAAGTACCTTCACCTCTAATAGCAGCAATAGGGAGAAGGAGTTCTCCAAGGCCGATATAGGGTTTTAAACCACCTGTTTTTCCTAGGAAGAGTACAGCTTTTGGATCAACAGCAGTCAATAAATCCATAATAGTAGCAGCCATAGGACTTCCCATGGAGAAGTTGATAATGGTGATATTATCTTTTGTAGCACTTTGCATAGGACTGTTTAGTCCTTTCACTTCAACATCCATTAAACGGGCAAAATTGTCCACATAATCTCTGAAATTGGTCAGAATGATATATCTGC
>DAONEU010000117.1:0-6147 GCA_035403245.1 Bacteroidales bacterium
ACTTTGAAGTAAGGTTTACCGTTATCATCCACTTTTTCAAGGAAACGAAGTTCATCAATACTTAGAATACCGGAATATTTAGCAACGATCTTACTATGTGCGGCAACGTTACCGGCAACCCCCCCAACGTGGAATGTACGCAATGTCAACTGTGTACCCGGCTCACCAATGGACTGAGCAGCGATAACGCCGACAGCTTCACCAATTTGAACCATTTTACCATTTGCTAAGTTTCTACCGTAACATTTTTGGCAAACACCTTGTCTTGCTTCACAAGTAGGGACAGAACGAATTTCAACTTCTTCAATTGGAGTAGCAGAGATACGAGCACAATACTCTTCATTAAGTTCTTCACCTGCTTTTACGATCAATTCACCGGTTTGTGGATCATAAACATCATGTAATGTAACACGACCTAACAATCTATCAGCCAATGTTTCAACGATCTCTTCATTTTTCTTTAACGCTCCGATAGTCATACCTCTTAAAGTACCACAATCTTCTTCAGTAATGATAACATCATGAGATACGTCAACCAAACGACGAGTTAAATATCCTGCATCGGCAGTTTTCAAAGCGGTATCCGCCAAACCCTTACGAGCACCGTGAGTAGAGATAAAGTACTCTAACACTGACAAACCTTCTTTGAAGTTAGATAAGATTGGGTTTTCGATAATTTCACCACCACCGGCATTAGCTTTGGTTGGTTTAGCCATCAAACCCCGCATCCCTGACAACTGACGAACCTGTTCTGCAGATCCACGAGCACCGGAGTGACGCATCATGTGAACAGGGTTAAATCCTTGTCTATCTTTTGCAATTTGATCCAACAAAATATTACTTAATCTTGCATTGGTATGAGACCATACGTCAATTACCTGATTATAACGTTCGGTATTGGTAATCCAACCCATGTTATAGTTCATGGTAATCTCATCAATTTGAGCATTAGATTCTTCGATTAAAGGAGCTTTTTCAGGTGGGATGATTACATCACCCAAATTAAATGAAAGGCCACCTTCAAAAGCCATACGGAAACCTAATCCCATGATATCATCAAGGAATTGAGCTGTATATGCATTTCCAAATTTAACGAGGATAGAACCGATAATATCTCTTAAAGATTTTTTAGTTAATAGTTCATTAACATATTTATATCCTTTAGGAACAACCTGGTTAAATAAGATTCTACCAACAGTTGTTTCTAATCTTTGTAGGTTCCCATCACCATTGACATCAACTCTACATTGAATAATGGCATTAAGGTGTACTTTTTTCTCATTATAAGCAATGATCACTTCTTCAGGAGAGTAGAATATTCTTCCTTCACCAAAAATATGCATTTCAGGAGTGGATCTCAATTCTTTAGTGATATAGTAAAGACCCAAAACCATGTCTTGAGAAGGCACAGTAACAGGAGCCCCATTAGCAGGGTTAAGGATGTTATGAGAAGCCAACATTAACATTTGAGCTTCCAAAACGGCAGCATTTCCAAGTGGAACGTGAACCGCCATCTGGTCACCGTCAAAGTCAGCGTTGAATGCAGTACAACACAATGGGTGTAATCTGATCGCTTTTCCTTCCACTAATTTAGGTTGGAAAGCCTGGATCCCTAGTCTGTGCAATGTAGGAGCACGGTTTAACATAACAGGGTGACCCTTTAAAATATTTTCTAGGATTTCCCAAACTACAGGATCTTTTCTATCAACGATTTTCTTAGCTGATTTTACCGTTTTAACGATTCCTCTTTCAAGGATTTTTCTAATGATAAATGGTTTAAACAACTCAGCTGCCATATCTTTTGGTAAACCACATTCATTCAAATGTAGTTCAGGACCAACAACGATAACGGAACGACCTGAATAGTCAACACGTTTTCCTAATAAGTTTTGACGGAAACGACCTTGTTTACCTTTTAAGCTATCAGATAGAGATTTAAGGGCTCTATTAGATTCTGTTTTAACAGCATTTGCTTTTTTAGAGTTATCGAATAATGAATCGACAGCTTCTTGCAACATACGTTTTTCATTACGCATGATCACGTCAGGAGCTTTGATTTCGATTAATCTTTTTAAACGATTATTTCTAATGATCACACGACGATAAAGGTCATTTAAGTCAGAAGTAGCGAAACGTCCACCATCGAGAGGTACTAAAGGACGTAATTCAGGAGGAATAACAGGAACGATCTTAATGATCATCCATTCTGGTTTATTCACAGCTCTTTTTCTACTATCTCTAAAGGCTTCAAACACTTGTAATCTTTTCAAAGTATCTTGTTTTCTTTGTTGAGATGTTTCAGTATTTGCTTTATCCCGTAGTTCATAAGATTCTTTATCCAAATCGATTGTAGCCAAAAGATCTTGTAGCCCTTCAGCTCCCATTTTAGCAATAAATTTGTTTGGATCAGTATCTTCTAAAAGTTTATTTTCAGGTGGTAATTGTTCTATCAATTCAAAATATTCTTCTTCAGAAAGGAGAACACCTCTTTTAACTTTATCACTTTCTAAAACGCCCGGTTGGACGATGATAAATTTTTCATAATAAATGATAGTATCAATACTTTTGGAGGTCAAGCCTAATAAAGCACCAATTTTATTAGGTAGTGATTTGAAAAACCAAATATGAGCAACTGGAACAACCAGTTGAATATGTCCCATTCTTTCTCTACGAACTTTTCTTTCAGTTACTTCGACACCACAACGGTCACAAACGATTCCTTTATAACGGATACGTTTATATTTACCGCAGTGACATTCCCAGTCTTTAACCGGTCCGAAGATCTTTTCACAGAAAAGACCTTCACGTTCCGGTTTATATGTTCTATAGTTAATGGTTTCAGGTTTCAAAACTTCACCATAAGATTGTTCTAGAATTGTTTCTGGAGAAGCAAGACTAATGGTTATGTTTGAAAACTCTTTTCTTGTATTATTATCTTTTCTGAAAGCCATGATCTAATTTTAATTTTAATGATTAATCAAATTTGACATCTAATGCAAGTCCGCGTAATTCGTTGACCAATACATTGAATGACTCAGGGAGTCTTGGAATAGGCATATTTTCACCTTTAACAATAGCTTCATAAGCTTTAGCTCTACCAATAACGTCATCTGATTTAACGGTAAGTATTTCTTGAAGGATATTGGCTGCACCGAATGCCTCAATAGCCCATACTTCCATTTCACCGAAACGTTGTCCCCCGAATTGTGCTTTACCACCCAGAGGTTGTTGTGTAATCAATGAATATGGTCCAATGGAACGAGCATGCATTTTATCATCAACCATGTGGTGTAGTTTAATCATATAGATATAACCGACGGTAACTTTTTGATGGAATTTTTCACCTGTACCACCGTCACATAATTGAGTACTACCATTAACGGGGAGACCAGCTTTGTCCATTAAATCATTAATTTCATCGACACTAGCACCATCAAAAATAGGGGTTGCAAAATGTAAACCAAGCTCTTTTCCAGCCCAACCTAAAACAGTCTCATAGATCTGTCCTAAGTTCATACGGGAAGGTACACCAAGTGGGTTTAATACGATATCAACAGGGCGACCATCTTCAAGGAAAGGCATATCCTCTTCACGAACAACGCGAGCCACAATACCTTTATTTCCGTGACGACCTGCCATTTTATCTCCGACTTTAAGTTTACGTTTTGAAGCCACATAAACTTTTGCCATTTGTACGATACCGTTTGGTAATTCACTACCTATAGTTGCATCAAATTTCTCACGAGTCATTTTTGCAATGATATCTCTTTCTTTAATCAAATAATTTCTAATGATTTCGGATACCAAAGCATTGATTTTGTTATCGTTAGTCCATCTAGAAACATTTACGGTTGAGTAATTGATACCGGCCAACATTTTTTGAGAGAATTTTGCACCTTTTTGTATCACAACATTTTTTGAATTGTCGGATACATTATGTGAAATTTTTCCTTCAAGAAGTTTGTAAAGTTTATTAACAATTGATTCTTTAAGTTCGGCTATTTTTTTATTATAAACAGCTTCGATTTCTGACACGATATCTTTTTCTTTAGATCTTGCTTTTCTATCCTTCATCAATCTAGATAAAGATTTAGCACCAATAACAACACCTTTCATGGAAGGAGGTGCTTTAAGAGAAGCATCTTTCACATCGCCGGCTTTGTCTCCAAAGATCGCTCTTAACAATTTTTCTTCAGGAGTTGGATAAGATTCCCCTTTTGGAGTGATTTTACCAATAAGGATATCTCCTTCATTGATTTCAGCACCAATTCTGATTAAGCCATCTTCACCAAGATCTTTAGTAGCTTCGCTGGAAACATTAGGGATATCATTAGTTAACTCTTCGATACCACGTTTTGTATCACGTACTTCCAAAGTAAACTCTTCGATATGGATAGAAGTAAAAATATCTTCTTTAACAACTCTTTCAGAGATCACGATAGCATCCTCAAAGTTATACCCTTTCCAAGGCATGAAGGCAACCATCATATTTCTTCCCAATGCTAATTCTCCATCTTTGGTAGCATAACCTTCAGTTAAAACGTCACCTTTTTTAACTTGTTGACCTTTAACTACGATAGGTTTTGTATTGATACATGAGTTTTGGTTAGTACGTTTGAACTTTTGTAATTCATAAGTTTTAACATTGGAATCAAAACTTACCAATTTTTCATTTTCAGAAAAGTCATAGTTGATTACAATTTTTGATCCATCAACATATTCAACAACACCATTTCCTTCAGATAGAACTAAAGCTCTAGAGTCAATAGCAACTTGTTTTTCCAAACCTGTGCCCACGATTGGTCTTTCAGGTAATAGAAGAGGAACGGCTTGTCTCATCATGTTAGATCCCATCAAAGCACGGTTCGCGTCATCGTTTTCCAAGAAAGGGATCAATGATGCAGCGATAGATGCGATTTGGTTAGGAGCAATATCCATCAAATCAACTTGTTCTTTATGAACGATAGGATAATCAGCAAGTTGACGAGCTTTCACTTTATCGGTCAACGTACCATTTTCATCCATTTCTGTTTTTGCTTGAGCAATAATTTTGTTTTCTTCTTCTTCCGCGCTAAGATAAATAGGTGTTTCGTCGAATTTAACAACACCATTTACAACTTTACGGTAAGGGGTTTCGATAAAACCAAGTTTATTAATTTTAGCGAACACGCAAAGAGAGGAGATCAATCCAATATTTGGACCTTCAGGAGTTTCGATTGTACACAATCTACCATAGTGAGTATAGTGTACGTCACGAACCTCGAAACCTGCACGTTCTCTAGAAAGACCACCGGGTCCAAGTGCTGAAATTCTTCTCTTGTGAGTAATTTCAGAAAGTGGATTGGTTTGATCCATGAATTGAGAGAGCTGATTTGTTCCGAAGAAGGAGTTAATAACGGAAGATAATGTTTTAGCGTTAATTAAGTCTGCAGGAGCAAATACTTCATTATCACGAACATTCATTTTTTCGCGGATTGTTCTAGCCATACGAGCCAGACCTACTGCAAATTGGTTAAAAAGTTGTTCGCCAACAGTTCTTACGCGTCTATTACTTAAGTGGTCAATATCATCAACTTCAGTTTTGGAGTTGATCAATTCAACCAAATATTTAATGATTGAAATAATATCCTCTTTAGTAAGGATACCAGTTTCGATCGGAATAGTTAGATTTAATTTTTTATTGATTCGGTATCTACCAACTTCGCCAAGATCGTATCTTTTATCAGAAAAGAACAATTTTTCGAGGGCTGATCTAGCGGCTTCTTCATCAGGAGCAGCTGTATTTCTAAGTTGAAGATATATATATTCAATAGCTTGTTTTTCTGAGTTTGCAGGGTCTTTTTGCAAAGTATTAAAGATTACAGAGTAATCAGTAGAGGATTCTTCGCGATGGAATAATACCGATTTAATATTTGCATCAATAATTTTATTGATATGCTGTTCTTCAAAAATAGTTTCGCGGTCGATAATCAACTCAGTACGTTCGATATTGAAAACCTCACCGGTTTCACCATCAACGAAATCTTCATTTCTCACTTTAACGACGCGAGCAGCAAATTTTCTACCTAAGTTTTTCTTAAGATTTGCTTTTGTAACTTTAACTTCTTCAGCGATATTAAAAATATCGAGGATATCTTTATCGGTTTC
>DAONEU010000118.1:0-1768 GCA_035403245.1 Bacteroidales bacterium
GTAAAATAGCGGATGAGGGGTGGTTTACTGGCATTGAGAATTTTGTGATAGCTGTCTCTGTAAAAAACAGGGATCATTTTTTCAACCGTTTTAAAAAATATTGATTGATCTTTTAAAGAGTAAAAAGTCAAGAAAGTGACCGCAAAAACGGCAATAAACAAAGAGGTTGCAAAAGAGAAGATATTTCCGGCTAAATATTGAATATCGATACTTTTCAATATTGTAGAAAACTGATCTACGAGGATAGTGCTCAAATGTTCTGTAGAATCTAACATCCCATAATCAACCAGAAAATGCTCCAGTGAGGACAACCAGTTTTGGATTTCGTTGGTAAAAAGTTCTGGATTAATAGAAGAGATTAATACTAACTCACGACTCACAACAGGCACAATAACAGCAACTAGAGTTGTAATGAAACCGAGGAGTGCAATTAAAGTGATGGCAGCAGCCAGAGATTGTGGCATTTTTCTTCCTTTGATCTTAATTCTTTCCAATAACTTCACCACTGGTGATCCAATAATGGACAACACCAATGCCATAAAGAAGTAAATCACTATGTCAATGAACAACCAGCCCAGAAATAAAAATAGGGCTAAAAAAAACAAAATGGTAAAGATTCTCTTTTCGTTCATGATTTTTATTTATTTGATTGATCCAAATTTGATCTCCGATCTTTTGTCAACTCTTCCAATCCTCTTCTACCGAAGAATTCTTGTTTATAAATTAATCCTACGCCCCCTCCTTGAGTTGGACGGGACATATTTTGATAATAGTTATTGAGAATGGTTTGATCATTAAAATAGAACAGTCTTAGGCGCCAGTTCCCCTCTTCATTGATCAAATATTCAAAGCTTACATCTCCAATAAAATTACTATTATCAGCTTGTTCCGTTAAGCTTTCGGCATATCCGAAACGTGATTTAACAAGAATTCTATTATTATAGAATGGCTTTTGAAAATCAACAGAATATTCTTTAAAGTATTGATTTGCAGACAGTACATTGACATTCATATCCACAAATTTGATCTCTTGTAGGATCATATTAGAAAAAGTAGAAGCCATTAACTGCATACTTGCATCAACAGGTTGTACATCAGTTAATGTAGCTACAGTGGAATAAAAAGTACCCAGATAAACCAAAGAGAAAAACTGTAATAGATTGTTTTGACTATCAGTTGTATCTAATACTGAGAACACCTGTTTTTCCTCTTCACTGGTTAGCTTTGGAAAACCGAAGGAGAAGGAAGGTTGAGGATTCATTAAATCTCCTGATAAGGTCAAATAGGCGTTAACCTGGGTTTTATTAAGATCAATCTCTTCACTTAATGTTTTTAAAGAAACGGTTCTTGGATATAATGCAGTTAATGATATTGTTGATGATTTAATTGGCCCCACAAAATTGATACTACCACCTTCCATCAATTCAAATTTCCTAGGCAGCAAATTTTTCAGTGACATACTAAAGTTTCCGGTAAGCAAATCGAGTCTGCCATCCATGTTTAAGGCGTCCGATTTTGAATTATAAGTTAGTCTAATTTTTCCATTTGTTTTACAATCCAAGACGCCATCAACAGGTTCCAAATCGATACGTACATCAGCATCTTTGTTCACATCAAACACAAAGTCGAAATCCATTTCAAAATTTGATTCCGTAATTTTTGGTTTATCTTGTGTTGGAGATTCAATAGGGGCTACAAAACGGATTCCACGGTCTTCGTAAGAAGTACTTGCGTAGGAGATCGGGAATCCAACCGTTGTTCCGGGTAA
>DAONEU010000118.1:1868-6063 GCA_035403245.1 Bacteroidales bacterium
ATAAAGTGGTCAAAGCCAATTCTGTTTTTTTGAAAATGGATTTCGTTATTACCAATCATGTTCCATACTGCTTCTCTCAAATACACTTTTGAATCACTGATTTTGATAAAAATATCATCTTTTCTAGTAAGATTTGCAAATCCAGTAAGAGTAGAACGATTTTTTAAATTTAAAGTATCAGGGCTGATAAAGCCAAAATCAAATCGAACTATTTGGTTTTTGGTATAAGTATTGATTTCAATATTTCTAAAATCCCAGTTTGATTTTGTTCTATAATAGATCACTGAATCAGCTTTCACTCCTAAATTAAAGGTTTGATCCTGCTCCATAAATCCTTTAATAGTTGCATTCACGACACTAAACTGATCTTTCCATCTCACTCTTCTGGTGTTGACTGAAATAGAATCCAGATCACGGGTTTGACCTATAAAAATCTCAACAGTTGAGTTTTGTGCTACTCTAAGTCCTGGAACAAAGATATTGAGGAATCTTCTTGTAGAGAATGTTTCAACAGAAAGGGATACAAAATGCTCTTTCATCAAAGGTTGATTCAACCCAAAAACGGTTTGTTTTAAATATTCAGGAAATAAAGAAGGGAAATAGTAAGCGGCAATTCTCACTAATGAATCACCTAGTTCTTCCATTTTATAGTTGGTTGTTAAATTGGCATTCAGGATATTCCCTTTCAAAATAAACTTTCTAATTTCACCGGGTAAGTAGATTGAATTAATTCTCATCCAATCACATGTTGCAGTATCAGTTTCATCCAACACCGTTACGCCATTCACCCCAATAAAACCTGTAAAGTTTTGCAAATTATTCCCTTTAATTTCAGCATCTAGGCTATTTATGGATATTTGTAAATCAGGTTTTTGACGAGCATATAAAACTAAATTATCTAATAATGAGGGATTTAATGTATCGATATAATGGTTATAATTTTTAAAAAATTCACCATAAGAACCATTATTTAGTGTTAGATTCGTTTTATATCTGGGAGTGGATTCAGTAAGGTCAATCCAACCTTCAAAATCCAAATCTAAACTTTTATCGTTGGTTATAATTTTTGCATAGTAATTATTTTCAGCATAATCTGCTTCAACTTCAATATTTCGGATGGGATAGGAACAGAAATCAAATTGATCTAAAGTTCCGGTAATAGTAGCTTTTAAGGAGGGGCCAAATTCAAAATCACCAAAGAAAGGTGCTGCAGATCCCGTCAATTGAACGTTTCCGTTGACCAATCCGAAAAGCTTGGTGTTCTCTAATAAATTGCCTAATTGAAAATCTTTGGTTGCAACAGACCCCACAAAATCCATGAATCCATTATTTGGTGAGGTTTCAAGAGTGATGTTGGCATTTCCTAGAGGAGTTTTGCAAGTCAGATTTGTATTAAAATAATTGATTGTTCCTTCAAAATCACCGGTTACAGAAGCTGTCCCCATTTTAGTAACCATTTCAGGAAGTTTCAATAATTTTGCTCCCGGTAAATAGAAATTATTGAGTTCACTTAAAAGCAGGTTGGAGTGTTTGATTTGAAAGTTGTAGGAGCTATTTTTAAAATCGAGAATATTAAAAAATGCAAAATCTCCCGCGATAAAAGAAGCCAACTGGTATTTTACGTAGCAATGTGACACTTTCAAGGCATTCAATGGGCCCTCCCCTTTTCCATTCAGGATAAGACTGTTGTGCATCCCTTTAATAGCAGGTGCAAAACAAGCAATATCATCCATGTGAACTGTGGAGGATTTAACATCTACATCAAATCTGATTTTATTAAAAAAGTCAGAATAATCTTTAAATTCATTATATCTGAAAGCAAAATCGAGCACTGCTTTACTTTTATTGGTCGTAAATTCACAATTGCTCACTAAAAGTTCATTTTTATTAATTCTAAAATCCCCTTTGAACGTATTTATTTTGAACCCTGTGTATTGTTCCGTAGAAACCTGAATAATCTGACAGGAAACTTCGGGGCCATTGACAAAGAAATTCTTAATAGTCGCATTGATGTTTTTGAATTCAAAAAAACCATAATCTATCGTATTATCTTTCGAATAGGTTCTGGTATTATCGTTAATCACAGCAAAACGACTTTTGATAAGCTTAACATCCTTTAAATGAAGAATAAAATGTTGCGTTGAGGTAGAACGACCAAAACTATAAATCCATTGGTTTAAATTTATCGTATTTTCCCCTTTATAGGTTCTCAAAATAAATTCCCCTTTTTTTATTATGATATCTTTCAGGTAGATAGAATGAAAGGAGAACTTTTTAATATTCAACTTTGCGGAAAGCTCATGAGCGGAGATCATATTGTTTCCATGATGATCTTTTATGTAAACCTCTTTTGCTTTAATTCTAAAAGTGGGGGTAATATAAATTTTTTGGATGATAAATTTTGATTTTGAGACCTCAGAGATAGAGCTAGTAACTTTATTTACAATTAGTTTTTGGATTGGAGGGGTAAAGACCAATAAAACGATTAATAAATCGAGCGCAACAAAAATAAGCAGGATCTTTAAAAAGATATGCAGGATTTTTTTCGTAATTTTGCGCATCATAAAAATTTATAATAACATGTCAACATATATTTTAGGCATCGAATCCTCTTGTGATGATACTTCAGCTGCTGTAATCGAGAATACTACCATACTATCTAACGTCATTGCAGGTCAAAAAGTACACGCTGAGTTTGGTGGAGTTGTACCTGAGTTAGCATCCCGAGCTCATCAGCAAAATATCATTCCGGTTGTTGATACTGCTCTAAAACGTGCAAAGATAAACAAAAAACAAATATCTGCGATCGCTTATACGAATGGTCCCGGTCTTTTAGGTTCATTATTAGTGGGTAGCTCTTTTGCGAAAGCTCTTTCTCTAAGTTTAGAGATCCCTATCATTGTCGTTGATCATTTACAAGCACATGTTTTAGCTAATTTTCTAGACTTCCCCGAAGAGACAAAAGTTAAACCAGAGTTTCCATTTTTATGCTTAACTGTATCCGGTGGACACACTCAGATTTTAGAAGTGAGAGACTATTTTGACATGAAAATCATTGGAAAAACGATTGACGATGCAGCCGGTGAAGCGTTTGATAAATCAGCAAAAATATTAGGGTTGCCTTATCCGGGTGGTCCCGTTATTGATAAATTAGCGCAAGAGGGTGATCCTCATCGGTTTAAATTTGCACCAGCTAAATTACCGGGATTGGATTATAGTTTTAGTGGATTAAAAACCTCATTCCTCTATTTTCTAAGAGATCAGCTAAAAGAAAACCCCAACTTCATCGATGAAAACATCCATGATCTTGCCGCTTCGATTCAATATTCCATCGTGAAATCACTCACCGATAAGATGGAGATTGCCATACAGCAAACCACTTTCACCAATTTTGCATTATCAGGAGGTGTTGCCGCCAATTCTGCATTGAGAAATGCCATGATTCAACTCTCTGAAAAATACAATAAAAAAGTGTGTATTCCTCCCCTTTCTCTAACCACTGATAATGCCGCCATGATCGCAGTTTGCGGCTATTTTAAATACCTCAAAGGTGAGTTTTCAGATTTAACAAAAGTGCCCTATTCTTCAATCAAATAAACCATGTTTACCGTTTATACAGCTTCAGCAGGTTCAGGTAAAACTTCCAGATTGGTTGTGGAATACCTTTCTTTAGCACTCCCTGTTCCCAAGAAGTTTAAACACATTTTAGCAATCACTTTTACCAATAATGCGACTGCTGAAATGAAAAACAGAATTTTAGATGCACTTAGAAGCTTTGCATTTCAGCCTTACGATCAGTTTCCGGAATCGTTAAAAGCCACTTACCTCGCTATTCAAAGTAATATTGATCCATCTAAATTGGATCTCCCTTTTGAATTATATGTCAAAAGACAAGCCAGTCTGTTGCTGCATGAAATTCTATACGATTTCGACAACTTTGCGATCAGCACTATCGATGCGTTTTTTCAAAGAATTTTGAGAGCGTTCTCTTTTGAGTTAGGTTTAAATATGAACTACAACTTAGAGATTCAATTGGATGATCTTTATGAGCAAACTATTGATTTATTGCTAAATAAACTCTCTGTTGACAATAAAGAACTCTCTAAAAGAGTGTTAGGTCTGATTGAAGCCAAAATTGAGAATACCGGAAAATGGAAGATTGAGCGAGAACTCACTTCCCTCCTTCAGAATATCT
>DAONEU010000119.1:0-6014 GCA_035403245.1 Bacteroidales bacterium
TCAGAACTGCACATAACAATCAAATTGGCATGTGCTTCAAATGCAGCATTAATACCCTCTTCAACAGAGGTAAAGCCTGCATTATCAATAATTTCATAACCGGAGCAACCAAAAAAGTTGGTTATAAATCCAGCTCTTGCTTGTCTCATAGCTAAATTCCCGATTTTAAGTAAAAATACTTTTGGTCGTGAATGGGTCAATGAGAACTTTTCAGTTTGGAGTCTTAACTCCTCAAATGCTTTAGCACCACGGTAAGATTTTAATCCGGATGAATCAGAATCACAATCTCTTTCCATTTTGTCAAGCATCATTTCATTGCTATTTGGATATTGATTAGTACCCAATAAGATATACTTACGAGTAGCAATATCCATATTTCTTTTATTGCAACTTGCTAGAATTTCGGTTTTAACTTCCCCATTTTCAACAAGTTTAATCATACCACCTTCTTTTTCAACATGTTGGAATAATTTCCAAGAATGTTCAGCAATAGAGTTGGTTAAATTTTCAATGTAATAAGAACCGGCAGCTGGATCAACCACTTTATCGAAGTAAGATTCTTCTTTCAAAATGATTTGAATATTTCTGCTGATTCTTGAAGATAAATCATCTTCTTGTTTATAAACCATATCAAAAGGTTTCAAAGCAATAGAATCGGCTCCACCGATAGCTGCAGCCATCCCTTCAGTAGTAGATCTTAAGATATTTACATAAGGATCATACAATGTTTTATTCCAGGAAGAAGCAACGGTATTCACTTTTAGTTGGTATGCACAATCACATTCAGGTTTATATTGATCCACAATCGTTGACCAAAGTAGGCGAATTGCACGAATTTTTGCAATTTCCATGAAGTAATTTGTAGCAACAGATAGTGTAAATTGAATCTTCTTTGTAATAGCATGAACAGGAACTCCTTTTTCAGTCAAATAAGCGATATATTCGCTTGCGATACCCAAAGAGTAGCCCAATTCTTGAACAATGGTAGCACCCGCATTATGAAGAGCCAAACCATTGACATTAATCACTCTGAACTTTTTAAGTTCTTTAGTTAAATTGATTAATTCTAAAAGTTGATCTAAATCTTCACTTTTTGAATGGTAGTATTTCCCTTGTTTTAATGCAAAAACAATAGCATCAAAATTAATGGCACCAATAATATTTTCTTTATTAAAACCACTTTTATTGATATATTCAACAAATAGTTTTACTAAAGGGATGTATGATTTTGAATGATTAAACTGAACACCATTCTTTTCAAGGTCGATATTTTTAAGGAGTGACTCTAATTGTTGAGCAGTTGTAATATCAGCACTGTTAAAAGCAATCATGTTAGCTCCTCTTGTGATTGCATTGAGAGCTAATTCATTAGCTTTTACAGGGTCTTTTTCAGTAATTTCTTGAACGATATCCCAATTGTTTGCATTAGTTTTATATCCTCTGGTATAAGGAAACTCATTAGGAAGTGAATCAAGGTATGAAATATTATTTAAATCTTCAGCTCTGTAATAAGGGCGAACATCAAAGCCCTCATCAGTATGCCATACCAATTTTTTATTGTAGTCAGCACCTTTCAAGTCTTTCATGATAACACCTTCCCATTCATGAGTAGGTATTTCAGGAAACTGTTGAAATAGTTTTTCGTTATTCATTTTTTTTGACTCAATTTTGATGTTAAAACTACACTGCAAAGATATAGAATTTTTTTTTATTTTTCACGTACTAATACTTTTAAAATTTTTCCGATGTACATTTTATGAAAATCGTTTTTAGGATATATGTTTTCTGGAATTTCTTTAGTTGTAAATCCTTGAGGATCAATAAAATCAGAATACACCTTTTCACATTCGATTACCAACCTTGCTTGCTTATAATACACATTTTTATGTTCAGTTTCCAAAGGGATCAATCCTGTTTTTTCAATTTTATTGACATATTTTCCGGAAGTTGAGCCGCAAAAATTCAAAATTTCACGATCTTTTTCTTCAAAGAAAGTGAGTGTAAAATAATTTTCACTTTCTGTAAACTGATAGGTATATCTTTGGGGTCTGATAAAGATAAAAGCTACCGGTGTATTCCACAAATTTCCAATTCCACCCCAGCTGGCGGTCATCATATTGCAAGAATCAATTGAGCCGGCTGTGATCAGCATCCAGTCATCTCCAATAAGTTTTACAACATTATCCTGAAGTTCTCTTATTGAGATCTCTTTAAAAGTAGTATCCTGAGCATTCATATTTAAAAAATTAAAAAACAAAAGAATTAAAAAAAAACCTTTTTTCATACTTCATTATTTTATAGAATCAATTACATGATTCATAATATCGAAAACATCTTCATCAGAAATAGGGTCTATAAATCCTTTATCTTGAAGTATTTGTGTAATTTCTCTGGTATCCATGATGTCTTTTTTAGCTGCCTGATACACCTCATCCCATGTTAAATTTTTCAAGGCTACTCCCTCTTTAATAGCTTGCATGGCAACGTCAGCAGCCACTTTAGGGAAAAGTTCCCATTCCATCATATTGGGCATGATATTATCAACAGTAATCCCTCTTTGTTCTGCAAACTCAGCAATGGAGTGAGCAGCTCTTATGGCCATTGTGTCGGTAATTTTGCGAGCTGAGACCAAAAGTGTTCCTTTTAAAATAGAAGGGAAACATACAGAATTGTTCACTTGATTAGGGAAATCACCGCGACCGGTAGCTACGATATAAGCGCCTGCTTCTTTGGCCTGGTATGGATAAATTTCAGGAACCGGATTAGCACATACAAAAACAATCGCTTTGTCAGCCATTAATCTGATCCACTCGGTTTTTATGGTATCAGGACCTGGTTTTGAAAGAGCCACCAACACATCTGCATCTTTAAAAGCTTCTTCTGGAGTGGTAATACATTCTGGATTCGTTTTTTGGCATAAATCCCATTGTACATAGAATCTAGGATCATTTTTATATCTTTCACAGTTTTTATGAAGTGTCGATTTACTGTCAAACATGATGATTTTTTTAGGATCTACGCCATCAGTAATCATTAATCTTGCGATACTGGTGTTAGAAGCTCCTGCACCAAACAAAACTACTTTAATTTCGGACATTTTTTTGCCGGTTAATTTTAGGGCATTGATAACGCCTGCTAAAGTCACACAAGCAGTACCTTGAGCGTCGTCATGCCATACCGGAATATCACACTCTTTTCTAAGGACATCGAGTACTTTAAAACAATTAGGTTGAGAAATATCTTCCAAATTAATAGCTCCAAAACTTGGTTGAACCATTTTCACAAATTCAATAATTTTATCAGGATTAGGTTCACCTGTTTCATCTTTACTATTGATACACAAAGCGACAGAATCAACACCACCCAGATATTTCATTAACATAGCTTTTCCCTCCATAACGCCTAATCCACCTGAAGGAGAGCAATCTCCATCTCCTAATACTCTGGTAGAATCACTGACTACAGCAACCATATTTTTTCTGTTACTCAAAACAAAAGATTGATCATGATCATCTCTTATAGTTGTAGACACCGATGAAACGCCGGGTGTGTACCAAACGTTAAACCAATTGAATCCATATATGGGAGCTTTAGGCAAAGTTTGCATCTTCCCGCCGTAAAATTGATGCATTTTCAATGCCATCTCTTTATAAAAAAGCGTTTTAGCTTTGGCAATTTGTTCTTCTGTAAAATCTTTAGGTAAAAGATCTGTAATATTATCTAAATTTATAAATTTTTGATTTTCCATTATTTTGAATTAATTATTGATTCATATATTGATCAAATTGATCACCGGTTAATATTTGAAGTTCTATAGCAGATTCTCTAAGAGTCAAGTTGTTTTGATGGGCATGTTGGGCGATTTTAGCAGCATTATAATACCCGATATGAGGATTGAGAGCGGTCACCAGCATCAAGGAATTTTTCAGATGTTTATCAATGACCTGCGGATTTGGTTCAATTCCTACAACACAATGATCGCAAAACGAAAGCATTGCATCAGTAAGGATTCTTATAGAGTGTAAAATATTTTTCGCGATAAGAGGCATAAAAACATTCAGTTGCAGATGGCCTTGCATGGCTCCTGTTGTAATTGCGGTATCGTTACCAATCACCTGACAACAAACCATGGTTAACGCTTCACATTGAGTTGGATTCACTTTTCCGGGCATAATAGATGATCCCGGTTCATTAGCGGGGATCGAAATTTCGCCAATTCCACATCTGGGACCGGAAGAGAGAAGTCGAATATCGTTTCCAATCTTCATAAGTGATACGGCCAATCGTTTGAGGGCTCCTGAGAGTTCTACAAAAGTATCATGTGAGGCCATTGCTTCAAATTTGTTTGGAGCCACTTGAAAAGGTAAATCGAGTGATTCTGAAATATAGTCGACCACTTTTTGATCATATCCTTTTGGCGCATTGATCCCATTTCCAACTGCAGTACCTCCTATGGGCAATTCGAATAAATGGGGCATAACCATACTAATTGCATCCAGACCATGTTCGAGTTGTGATTGAAAGGCTGAAAATTCATCTCCTAAAGTAAGAGGAGTGGCATCCATTAAATGGGTTCTTCCAATTTTA
Organism: Bacteroidales bacterium; assembly: GCA_035403245.1. Taxonomy (GTDB): domain Bacteria; phylum Bacteroidota; class Bacteroidia; order Bacteroidales; family WCHB1-69; genus UBA5429. The sequence goes on from DAONEU010000119.1 coordinate 4,588, forward strand.
TTGATCTCTTTAAAAGCTTCGCTTTTTTGTTTAAAGGCATCGATTAACTTTTCCAAAACAGGTATTAAAGAAGAAACAACTTCCATAGCAGAAGCTATTCTCATTGCTGTAGGAAAGACATCATTTGTTGATTGTGATTTATTGACATCATCATTAGGGGACAACTTGGAAACATCCGGAAAGATTTGAGATGCTAAATTTGAAATCACCTCATTCACATTCATGTTAGTTTGCGTACCTGAACCGGTTTGCCATACACACAATGGGAAAGAATCATTATATTTTGCTTGGAGCAATTGATCACAGGTAAAGACAATCAGATCTTTCTTCTCTTCAGAAAGAGTTCCACAATCGTAATTTGCCATAGCTGCAGCACGTTTAACTGCACTAATTGCAAAAACAATTTCTAATGGCATCCGATCATTTCCTATCTGAAAGTTCTGATAGGATCTTTGGGTTTGAGCGCCCCATAAAGCATTGATGGGTATTTTAACTTCGCCCAGTGTATCTTTTTCAATTCTATAATCCATAATTATTTTTTTGAAAAATGAGTATTAATCATGAAATCTCCAGTTGATTCCTATCGTAAGTAAAAAATCTTTATTTGGATAACCGGGAGTTGTAAACATATTATACTGTTGAAATGGAGCTAATAGATTCCCAATTCTGGCAAACGCGTAGAGTCTTGAAATTCTGATCGTTGCACTAGCATCAACAAACCAATAATTACCGACAATATTACTATTTTGAAAATAAAAGGAATATAAGGCAGGAGAGTAACCATTAGCATAGTAACTAGTGTTATACATCACATCCAGCCCAATTTGTAATTTCAGTTTCTTTCTAAAAATATCAAAAATGTAGAATAGATTAGCTTTCCCGGCTAAAAGAGGAACTTGAATAGAATCTGATGAAGAATTTTGCAAAGCAATATGAGTGGTAAGCCCAAACCCTTTGTATCTAAATGGTGCATATACAGCTATTTGCACTAATCTGGAAAATTTACTCAATTGAACAGGTTTATAATCAGGACCAAAAATTACAACATTATCTAATAGAAATATCTTTGCAGAAGCTTTATAATCTTTGTAGGTTATGTATGCACCTAAACTGGCAATATTTTGTTTTTTGAATATCGTATCCCATTTAAAATGGTTAGAAGTAAATTTAGTATAGATATAATCAGGAGAAACTCTATAAAAATCGGTATGAACGCCCAATACAATTCGATATTTTTTACTAAAGGTCCACTCCCCTTTTAAGTTGGCAATTGCATCATTGTGAGTGTACCCACCAAATGAATAGGAAAACTTTCCGAATACTTCAAAAAAGTCAAGAAATTTCAAATTACCTCTAATAAAGGGTGTAAAAGAATGAAAATTATAATAAGTTCTTCTGTCTTCAAAATACTCATGCATTATTCCACC
>DAONEU010000120.1:0-6012 GCA_035403245.1 Bacteroidales bacterium
GCACTGGAACGCATAGAGTGACTGGTTTCTTTATCTACAAACAAAGATCCGGAAATATTGAAAAAGTCGAAAGCAACTCCGTAAACGATCATGGAAAGGACAAACATCCAAACACCGGAACCCGGATCACCTAGCCCAAATAGGCCAAATCTAAGCACCCATGCAAACATACTGATTAACATTACCTTTTTGATCCCAAATCGTCTTAAAAAGAAAGGAATAAGCAAAATACAGAATGTTTCAGATATTTGTGATAAGGAGATTAAAATTACAGAGTGTTTTACACCAAATGTACTGGCAAACTCAGGCATTGAACTGAAACTCCTGATATAGGAATCTCCAAAACCATTAGTGATTTGCAAAGCAGCCCCTAACAACATGGCAAAAATGAAAAAGATGGCCATCTTGCGATCTTTAAAAAGTGTAAATGCTTTTAACCCTAACAAATCCACAATAGATTTCGATTTTTCTTTGGCTGTTGTGGGACAATTCGGAAGTGTGAATGAATAAAAAGCTAAAACAATCCCTGCAATAGCTGAAACATAAAATTGAAATTCATTAGCCTTAAAACCTGTTACATCAACAGTCCACATCGCTGCAATAAAGCCAACAGTACCCCAAAAACGGATAGGGGGAAAAGCTTTGACTGTATCCAACCCTGATTTTTCAAGAGCAGTAAATGCTACAGAATTGGACAATGCAATAGTAGGCATATAGAACATCACCGCTAAGAACATGTACGTATAAAGCGGGTAAAACTCTCTTTGAAAAGAAGCTAATATCAAGAAAAGGGCAGAAATCAAATGGGATATCCCTAACATTTTTTGTGCAGGAATCCACCTATCTGCAATAATACCTAGTATGGCAGGCATAAATAAAGATGCTAAACCCATTGAGGCATAAAAACTCCCAATTTGAAATCCATCAAAATGGAGTTGTCCCCCTAAATAACTTCCTAAAGAGATAAGCCACGCTCCCCAAACAAAAAATTGGAGAAAATTCATGATGATTAATCTTGTCTTGATGTTCATATTGATCAATTTAGTGTTTAATTGTTTTATTTTACTCTGAAATCAAATAGTTTCTGATCTCCTATAAATCCTTGTAACCGGTCATTGATGGCTACCGGTCCTACCCCTATAGGTGTTCCGGTATAAATAATATCTCCAATTTTTAAAGTGACAAACTGTGACACATATTCAATGATGGAATCGATATCAAAAATCATATCACTGCTGTTCCCTTGCTGCACAATCCGATCATTCAATTGAAGATGAAATGAAATGTTGTTTAAGTCTGTGAACTGCGATTTGGGCAAAAAAGTTCCAATTATAGCAGATCCATCAAAACTTTTCGTTATCTCCCATGGCAAACCCTCACTTCTTACTTTTTGCTGCAAATCTCGTGCAGTGAAATCAATTCCCAAACCAATTTCATCATAATAAGTGTGCGCGAACTTTTTTTGAATCGATTTTCCCAACTTATTGATCCGAACCAACAACTCCACTTCATAGTGAATATCATTAGAAAAATCAGGTAAAAAGAAGGGCCTATTCTTCACAATCATCGCTGTTTCCGGTTTCATAAAGAAAACGGGAACTTCAGGTATTTGTGATTTTAGTTCTTGAATATGAGAATGGTAGTTTAATCCAATACAGATAATTTTCATAGAAATAGGAGCCGTTTATAAACCAATCCCAACAATCAGTTCAACACCTTGAGTGATGGCACTCTCCTTTTGTTGATTGATGTTATTCAATAAATTAGGATTGAAAAAATTAGTAAATGTAAACACATAATTAGCATACACATAAGCTCTTAAATTGGGTTTAATTTTGTATTCGTACCCAATTCCGCCATATACCGATTCTTTGAACATGGCACAATACTTATTGTCAATTTTGGCTGTAGTCACTGAATAATAATCGGGTTCTGACGATAATCCGTCAATAGAAAAACTATCGTAAGTTTTTCCGGAGATAAAGAATGAATGGTATAAGCCTAAATTCAAACCAAAAACACTCTTTTTATATGTGGATGTTTTGATTTTGATCCCGGTAGGAATAGTTAAATAAAATGCAGAATAGTAACGAGTTGTACTCACTGTATCAACAACATTCAATATTGAGTATTTTTCAGGAAATCTAAGGCTAGTTTGATCAAATTTGAGATAAATACCGGTTGCAAAATAATAGTGTTCCTCTTGATTCAAATTAATCTCAACAGGAATACCTACTCTGGCACCTAAAGAGGGAGATTTCAATTCATATTCGACAGTTGATGGTTGTACCCAATCTAAAGTTGGACCGGCAAAAACAGACACCAACACTCTGTTAGGTTTTTCTTGTGGCACATAATTATTTTGACCCATTACAATAATGGTTCCAAAAATAAACACTAAAATAAATAGATTTTTTTTCATGGCGATACTATTTTGTTTCTAAAAAAGGGATAGATTATCCGGATATTTTATTTTTCCAAGATGTTTATAAGCAGCTTCAGTCACTTCTCTCCCTCTGGGAGTTCTCATGAGATACCCTTCCTGAATCAAGAAAGGTTCATATACCTCTTCAATGGTTCCTGCGTCTTCCCCTACAGCAGTGGCAATAGTGGTTAATCCGACAGGTCCTCCTTTAAATTTCTCAATAATAGTAGATAAGATTTTATTATCCATCTCGTCTAGTCCGTGCTGATCCACATTAAGAGCAGCTAACGCCACCTGAGTGATCTCATAAGTGATGGTTCCGTCCCCTTTGATTTGAGCAAAATCTCTTACTCTTCGTAGCAAAAGATTAGCAATACGAGGTGTTCCGCGACTTCTTCTGGCGATCTCAAAAGCAGCATCCTCATTGATTTCAATGTTTAAGATTCCTGCAGCTCTATTGATAATTTTTGCCAAAGTCTGAGAATCATAATATTGTAATCTTAAGTTAATTCCAAATCTGGATCTTAAAGGTGCTGTTAACAGACCGGAACGAGTCGTTGCCCCTACTAAAGTAAACGGATTTAAGGAGATCTGAACACTTCTGGCATTAGGACCACTATCGATCATGATGTCAATCTTGTAATCCTCCATCGCAGAATACAAATACTCTTCCACGACCGGTGACAAGCGGTGTATCTCATCAATAAACAAAACATCATTAGGTTCCAGATTGGTAAGAAGACCGGCTAACTCTCCCGGTTTATCGATAACAGGACCCGAAGTGACTCTCAAGTTCACCCCCATCTCATTTGCAATGATATGTGATAAAGTCGTTTTCCCTAATCCCGGAGGGCCGTGCAATAACACATGGTCAAGTGCTTCCTCTCTTCCTCTGGCAGCTTGAACAAAAATGATAATATTTTCAATCACCTTCTCTTGTCCAAAGAAATTGGAAAAATCGGATGGCCGAATCGCTTTTTCAAACTCTTTTTCAGCAGCCGATAGTCTTCCCGGAGAAGGATCAATATTATTGTTGCGCATAAGCTATTTTTTGATTTTATCCAATCTGTTGAGCCCTAAAATAGCAGGTTCGAAGCTGGGATCCAATTGTTTACAATATTCAAAGTCTTTTCGTGCATTCACATAGTTTTTGCTCAATTCAAAAGCAACTCCTCTATTACAAATGGCATTCACAAAAGTGGAATCGATATCGATTGCTTTTGTAAAATAAGCAATCGCTTCATCGTATTTATCAAAATAATAGAGATTGATATAACCAATGTTGTTAAATGCGAAAATGTTTTTTGGATCAATGGTCAACAAAGTATTGTATTGTTGAATGGCGGCATCAACTTCTTTCAAATCCTGGTACAATTTAGCCAGGTTGTAGTTGATCTCTTTGTCTTTAGGATCTATTTTCAAAGCATTTTGATAGTATTGAATCGCAATCGGATTTAATCGTTCCTGGTAGTAGTATCCCAATTCAAGGTATGCTTTTTTCTCCTTTGGATTTTGGTCGATTACCAATTGAAGCATCCGTAACATCCCGATCGTATCGTTGGCCTCTTTTAAGAGGAAAGCACGAATTAGGTGGGCTGTTGGATTAAAGTTTTTCAACTTTAAAGCTTCATCCAAAGTAGCGTTACATTCTGTAGGCATCTCCAAATGATAGTACAACTCAGCTAATTTCAAACGGGCATCATTATTTTTAGGATCCAGTTGAATCGCTTTTTGAAGGGATTCTTCGGCCAAGTCAGTTTCTCTTTTCGCAAAGTAAAAATCTGAGATTAAAATTTGATACAAAGCATTTTTACTGTCCAATTTTACAGCTTGACTCGCATCTTTAAACCCTTCATCCACAAACCCATTTTGGTAGTAATATTGAGCACGTTTGTAATAGAGTTCTGCATTGTCGGGATCTTTATCAATTTTTAGGCATAGTTCAGCCAAAGGTTTAGGTAAATCTTTGTATTTGTCCTTGTCATTTTTACAAGAAGTCAATAATAGTGTGCCTAAGATTAACGATACAATCAGTATCTTATTGAATTTCATTGAATATCGATTAAAAATTAATAATGAGAATTAAGATTTTAAAGCCTCAAATACTTTTTGTTCCAATTCATCGGAAAGTTCAGGATTATCCTGCAGAACCAATTTAACGGCATCTCTACCTTGACCCAATTTACTATCTTGATAAGAGAACCAGGATCCGGCTTTTTTGATGACTCCTTTTTCAACGCCAAGATCGATGATTTCCCCTGTTTTAGATATTCCTTCTCCAAAGATGATATCAAATTCAGCGAAGCGGAAAGGTGGAGCCACTTTATTTTTCACCACTTTCACTTTCACACGGTTTCCGGAAGCAACATCTCCATCTTTTAACTGAGAAGTTCTTCTAATATCGAGTCTGACAGATGCATAGAATTTTAAAGCATTACCACCGGTCGTTGTTTCAGGATTTCCGAACATCACCCCGATTTTATCTCTTAATTGGTTGATAAATATACAACAACATCCTGTTTTACTGATAGTTGCAGTTAATTTTCTCAATGCTTGTGACATCAAACGAGCTTGAAGACCCATTTTGGAGTCTCCCATATCACCATCGATTTCACTTTTAGGAGTTAAGGCCGCAACGGAGTCAATAACGATAATATCGATCGCACCGGAACGGATTAGATTATCAGCAATCTCCAGAGCTTGTTCCCCATTATCGGGTTGAGCGACAAGGAGTTCACCGATGTTCACACCCAATTTTTCTGCATAGAAGCGGTCAAATGCGTGTTCAGCATCGATAAAAGCAGCTATACCCCCTTTTTTTTGAGCTTCAGCAATAGCGTGGATTGCTAAAGTAGTTTTTCCGGAAGATTCCGGTCCAAAGATTTCAATCACTCTTCCTTTTGGTAATCCGCCAACACCAAGGGCTGCGTTCAATCCGATTGATCCTGTAGAGATCACTTCGATATTGTCGATAGGTTTTTCTCCCAATTTCATTACAGCACCTTTGCCATAAGTTTTTTCTAGTTTTTCCAAAGTTAAACTGAGTACTTTGAGTTTTTCGGCATTCATTTTGTCGTTTTCCATAATTCGATTTTTTAGTTAAACTTCTGCAAAAATACAAATTATTTATTTAATATATTTATCAGAAATATCTTTTTCCGGATCGAATTTCAATAAAATTGCAAAGGTTTTGGATATTAGGTTTTGGGTATTAGGTTTTGGGTTTTGGGTTTTGGGTTTTGGCTATTGTGTTTTAGGTTTTGGGTTTTGGGTTTTGGCTATTGGGTTTTAGTTATTACTTTTTACTTCTTACTTTTTACCCCACATAACTCTTCACTATTAACTCTTATCTTTTAACTCTTTTGGGCGTTCCGGTAGGCGTTCCGGTTCGCACCGCCTTCGGCGCCCTCCAAATCCCTAACGCATTAAAAAACCTTCGGCTTTTTTAAGTTAAGAGTGAATAGTGAAGAGTGAATAGTTTTGCTAATCAGTTATTATATAGCGAATTGGAAGTCTGAGGTCCGTTGTCTGTGGTCAGCTGTCTTATTCCAACTTTGTTTCCTTTTGACAAATTAGAAGAAAAAAAT
>DAONEU010000121.1:0-5919 GCA_035403245.1 Bacteroidales bacterium
AAATTAGCAAATTTGTAAATTAGCAAATGTTTAAATGGTCTAGGTTTTTAGCTATTCGAATCTTTTATAAATTTTTAACAAAAAGCAGATTTTTGGAATCTGTTTTTTGTTATTTTTGCAAAGAAAGAAAACCCGTTTCTACTACATTTTCTGACACCTTTCTCAAAGAAAACACAGGTTTTTAAAATGAAATACCTCTTGCCATGAAAATAGACAGCACCCCTTACGAAATTGAGTTGAATCCCATCCCTCAATCCAACTTACAAAGATCAGAATTTGATTGTGTCATTGATGATCATCATTCACCCGTTTTTAAAGGGGTACAGTTCGAACTAAAAATCATCGAAAATGGGGAAGTCTTTAAAAACATTCTGATTAACGGATTAGGGAAATTTACTCCCGTACAAGAACATAGTTTTTTACTGGATCAAAATCATCTTTTGATTTGCTGTGGAAATAAATTATTTGGCTTGAACTTTCCTGAATTGACTCTGGATTGGGTGTTGCAACCTGATCCTGTTGCTTGTCATCAAATTGTAAAAATTCCAAACGGATTTATCATTCACGGTGAATTGTGGGTCTCAAAAATCAATATTCTGGGTGAATTGGAATGGCAACTGGAGTTTGATGATATCATTGGGGATATCATCGATAATCCTTCCTGTTTTTTAGTTCATAACGATTATATCGAAATTCATGATTTAAGCGATAATCTCTATTTCATAAACTTTGAAGGTCGTTTATTAGAGAAAAATATGTACAAACGCTCCAAATTAAGCGTATAGAATTTCAAAAAATTATTTTTTCTTAAAATCTGATTCCCGCCCTGAATTGAAATGCTAGGGATTGCTTCCTGATTTTATTATTCAGCAGTTTATAGTTTTGAATATCTAACGCAGCTAAAGCCCCTACATAGAAATTTTTCACATTAAAGCTTAAAGAACTCTTAAAACTCATCAATAATGGAAAAGCAACGGACAAACGATCATAGGCGTAAAGCTGCATAGTCGGACCAACCATAGCAAAGTTGGAAAAATTGAAAGGCCCCATTACGATGGAATAAGCATATCCTAATCCAATCCCAAAATTATAAAAGTTGGTTTTATAAAAATAGTGTAACCCTTCAAATTGGCTCAAATATTGAATAGGGATGATGGGTTTATCTATCGCTTCAAAGTTATTAAATTCCGGATTTAGACGTAACACAAAAGAACCGGCACTCTTTTTTTGAATCTTGGAATACTCAAATGCGGCTTCCATGGAGAATTTCTTACTGAAAATAAGATCAATCCTCAATCCTAATCGCTTTGTTTTCAGGGTATTATTTTGCTCATACAATGAATCGGTTCCAAAAGTGGGAAAGAGCAGATTTTCTTGTGAAACAAAGAATCCCTGATGATTGCTGTAGTAAAAAATGACCCAAATAGGTCTTGTTTTAATCCCAAAAGCCACCTGATTAAAGATTGTTTTTCCAAAAAGTTGATTATAGGTATCGTTTTCTTTAACATTAAAGGAATAGTTAAAGAATAAGAACTTATATCTCACACCTAGATTGATCACTCCCCTCATATTGGGATAATAGGTAAACATCCGATCATTTTGGGAATTAAACATCGCTAAATGGGTAAAATCAACCTGATACTCCCCACTCGCTTCAAAAGAATTGTCCAACTTTGCTATGTAATCCGACGGATCCTTTTTCTTTCTTTCCGGATTCTCAGCAAACACAGAAACAATAGAGATAAAAAGTACAATACCGATACACAATTTTTTCATAGTTACGCTTTACAAAAAGTATACAAAGAAACTAAAAAAATTAATTCAATTGAAAATTTATCGATTTAAATGTCAACATTTTAAAGTCAATATCTTCACAAATGGGCAAGGAACAAGGCAAATAAAGTATTAATAAAACTTAATTCTATTGATTTTTTATTATCTTTGTGGCTTATTTTGGGTTCGGTTTGTGTAAGTTAATCATTTTCAGAAATTATCTAATTAAAATACTATATGAAATCATTTGCATTAGGAGTTGATATTGGAGGCTCACATGTCAGTTGTGCTGCCTGTGATATCAAAAAACAGAATTATTTACCGGAAACACTAAGTGAACATGATCTTAACAACCAGGGAACTAAAGATGAAATTTTAGCTATTTGGTGCCAAACCATTCTGGAAACCATCGATAAAGTTGGTTTAGAAAACTTGAGTGGTATTGGATTTGCCATGCCGGGGCCATTTGATTATGCTAATGGAGTGGCGCTTTTTAAAGGGAACAACAAAAAATATGAATCTTTATATGGTGTCAATGTCCCTTTTGAGATCAAAAAAAGACTACACTTACCCGAAGAATTCCCCATTCGTTTTATCAATGATGCAACTGCTTTCGCTATTGGTGAAGATTGGATCGGCAAAACAGCCGGGACCAAACGTTCTTTAGCGATCACATTAGGAACCGGTTTTGGTTCTGCATTCTTGGCTGATCGATTGCCGGTTGTAACCGGGGAAGAGGTCCCTGAAAATGGATGTGTATGGCACCTTCCGTTTGAGTCCGGAAATGCTGATGATTATTTTTCAACTAGAGGATTCTTAAATCGTTTCAAACAAAAAACTCAGATTGAACTCAATGGAGTAAAAGAGTTGGCTGAATTAGCCGAAAAGAGTCCTGTTGCAAAACAATTATTTGATGATTTTGGCTACAAGCTAGCCCTTTTCCTACATCCCTGGATGGAACGTTTCAGAGTTGACACACTCGTGATGGGGGGAAATATCTCCCATGCTTTCCATTTGTTTGGCCCCTCTATGCAAGAGTATCTTATCGCGCATGGCAATAAAGTAAAACTCGAAATCTCAGATTTAAAAGAGTCAGCTTCTATGATCGGTAGCGCTGTTTTAATTGACGATACCTACTTCGAAAAAATGAAAAATCTTTTACCTTTAATGTAATTTATAGAACTTCAAAAATGGAAAAATCAAAAATCTCTTACCAATTTTTATTCCCGGTCCTCCTCTCCTTCTTTGTGATGAGTTTTTGCGACTTAGTGGGTATTGGCGTTGACCGCGTTAAAACGGACTATCCCGATATTAGTAACACCTTGATTCAATTGATCCCTTCAGCTGTTTTCTTGTGGTTCTTTATTTTGTCTGTTCCTGTAGGTATTTTACAAGATCGTATCGGAAAAAGAAACGTATTAAATTTAGGTATGTTGGTAACCGCTTTAGGTTTATTTGTCCCCTATTTTTTCTACTCTTTCTCAACTGCATTAATTGGTTTTGCATTACTAGGTATCGGTAACACCATTGTTCAAGTATCTGCGAATCCGTTACTTGTAGATGTTGTTCCCTCCAACAGACGCTCCAGCTTCTTGAGTTTTTCCCAATTTATCAAAGCGATCGGATCAATGGTTGCAGCTCCATTTGCCGGATTTTTAGCCGGACAATTTGGTGATTGGAAATTGATTTTCTTAGTTTTTGGAATTGTATCCTTACTTTCTGTTATCTGGTTGTATTTCTCAAAAATTGAGGAAACCGTGAATACCGAAAAAAGAGCCACTTTTGGATCCTCATTCAAACTATTTGGAAACGGATATATCACTGCCATGGTGATTGGAATCTTCCTGGTTGTAGGTATTGACGTAGGTATCAATGCTATTTCCGGACAATTTTTATTAGCCAAATTCAACTGTGAGCAAACGTTTGCTGAATCCGGAAGAAGTGTCTATTTCTTTGGCAAGATGTTAGGAACCTTTGGGGGTGCTTTATTGTTAGCAAAAGTAAGCAGCCGTAAGTTTTTCTTCTGGTCATCGATTGTAGGATTAGTTTCAATAATTGGATTGTTTTTTGCCCCAACACCAATCTCTTCCATGGTGATCATTTTCATCATAGGTTTAGGAGTTGCTAATATATTCCCATTAATTTTCTCGATCACTGTAGGTAAATACCCAACACGTGCCAATGAGATTTCCGGTTTGATGATCATGGCCGTATCAGGAGGAGCAGCGATTCCACCACTTATGGGATGGATTCAGGATTCAACAGGTAAAGCAACTGCCACTATTTTCGTATTGGTAGCTTGTGCGGTATATCTTTTAGGTTTATCCCTATTCCAAAAGAAAGAGGAAAAAGAGTAATCTTATATAAAAAATAATATTTTTTAAAATGTCCAGTTTTTCCTATAAAAAACTGGACATTTTTTATATATTTGCACTTTAATTTTATATATGAAAATTACTGATTATATTTCATTTACAATTGACAGATTTCCTAAAGGATATATTTTCACCTATAGCGATTTTACTACGGAGGTAAAACATAAAGAAGCTGTCATCAAAGCATTAAATAGAATGGTTTTATCAGGAAAAATTGAAAAAATAGCTAAAGGAAAATATTATAAACCTGAAATGACTTCATTTGGGAAACTAAAACCTAATCAAGGGGAAATTATTAAAGATTTGTTGGAGGAAAACAATAAACCAATAGGATATCTAACAGGATATAGTTTATTTAATACTCTAGGATTTACAACTCAAATGAGCCATATAATTCAGATTGGAAGGAATAATATTCGTCCTGATATAAAACGGGGTTTTTATATTATCAAATTTATTAAACAAGAAAATATAATTACCAAAAAAAATATTCCACTTTTACAATTGTTAGATGTTATTAGATTTATAAAAAAAATTCCTGATTCTTCAATTGAATCTTCAATTCAAAGATTAATCTTTTTGATCCAAAAATTATCGGATTTAGAGACGAATACATTGATTCGGCTAGCTTTAAAATATCCTCCTTCAACAAAAGCACTGTTAGGTGCTATTTTGGATCATCTGAATAAAACAAAAGATCTTGACAAACTTTATAACACTTTAAATCCAATGACTACTTACAGACTTACTAATGTGCAAAACGTAATTTCTACTTCAAAAAAATGGAATTTTGTATGATTTTACACCAAAATAATAAATTGTTTTATGAAACATTAAGACATGCATCTCAATTTCTAAATATCAAGTTAGAATTTGTAGAAAAAGATTATTGGATAACTTTAGTCTTAAATAGTTTAGCATCAAGTAAGTATTCAAATGAAGCTGTTTTCAAAGGGGGTACTTCTTTATCAAAAGGGTATAATATTATTGAAAGATTTTCTGAAGATGTTGATATTGCAATCATGAACAACAATAATAGATCCGGAAACGAAATAAAAACGATAATTCGAAATATTGAAAAAGAAATTTCTAGGGAACTTATTGAGATTCAGGATAATCATAAAACGAGTAAAGGTTCAAGATTTAGAAAATCAGTTTTTAATTATGTTGAATTGGAAAAGCATAACAACAATACCCTAATTATTGAAATTAACTCATTTGCTAACCCCTTTCCATTTCAGGAATGTAGTATTAGTAGTATGGTTTATGATTTTTTAAATCAGAACAACAATGCAGCTTTAATAGAAAAATATAATTTACAACCATTTAAACTTAATGTTTTAATTAAAGAACAAACATTACTCGAAAAAATTGTTTCATTAATTAGATTCTCTTATCAAGAAAATGTTATTGAAAGTATTTCAGGAAAAATTAGACATTTTTATGATCTCTATTATTTAATGCAAACAAGAGAATGTGTTGATTTTGTAGAATCAAAATCATTTAAAGAATCTTTTTCAAATATTTTGAACCATGATAAAAAAATGTTTGAAGAACCGAGGGGGTGGCAAGAAAAACAATTAGATGAATCACAAATAGTAAGTAGTTTTCCTTTAATATGGGAAAAAATTAAGGGAATATATCAAAATGAACTTTCTGCCTTAGCATATAGACCTATTCCAGATGAAATATTAGTTGCTCAATCATTTATGTATTTGATTAAGAAGATTTTGTAAAAACTATTTTTTTATTTGGGCATTCCGGCTTTCCC
>DAONEU010000122.1:0-5890 GCA_035403245.1 Bacteroidales bacterium
CAGGAATGATATAAAGTAATGAAAATTCTTGTCGAAATAATCTATCTATATACCTATTTACTAGGTTTTTAAATTTATATTTTGTAAACCTATATATAGTTCAACTCAAAAGTAATGGATTTTAATGTCTCCATTGTCTTTGTGATAGTTAATGGGAAAATAGGAGTAAAGAATAGTTTATACCAAAAAACATTATGAATTTATATAAAACTTAACAAACGTATGTATAAAATCGCCACTTATCTGATATTAATTATTAGTATATTTTCTTGTCGAGATTTAGAACAGGATCAATTTCCGGAATACAATAAAGTTGTAATTAATTCCATTTTTAATCCAGATAAAACATTAGAATTGAATATTTCAATCACTTCAAAAGTGAATGACACCATTTTTAAAAAAGTTGAAAATGCGACAGTAAAATTTTATAAAGATGGTCAATATATTGAAAATCTTAATTATACAAGTGAAGGAATCTATACTTCAACTATTATTTTAGAAGAGAATCATAAATATTCTTGTGATATTGATGTCCCAAATTATGGAAAGTATTATTGTGAAGATTTTTTGCCTAAGAAACAAATTATTTCTAATATTAAACTTACAAAAATTGCCGGAATAACAGACGAAGGAGAACCTTATTCTTCATTGATATTAAAATTTAATAATGATATGAATGAGCGAAAGTACTATCAAATCGTTATAAATGAATTCGAATATGAGGAAAGTAATCCGGTGAATCTTGCTCTTATTACAGACCCAATTCTTATAAGTGAGGGGTTACCCATTTTATTATTTAGTAATGAAAACATACATGGGAATAGCTATGAAATGACTATAAATTATCAATCCATTTTTTATTCGAATAATATTCCAAATTATCATCCAGTTCAAGTGGAATTCAGATCAATAAGTTATAATTATTACCAATATTTAAAAAAAATGTATTTGTATCAACAAGGATTAAATCCCTCCATTGAAACATCACTTACCTATTCAAATCTTCATTCAAATATTGAAGGAGGGTTAGGGATTTTTGCCGGTTATTCTACTTGGCTATCTGATACTATTGTCCCTTAATTGATTTGATATGAAAAGAATAACAATCATTTTATTGTGTTTAATTTTTTTAATTCAATTAGTTAAATCGCAAAATGAAATAAAAATTTCAGGGTTTGTAAAAGATTTTAAATCAGGTGAAGTCATGATTGGTGCGACAATATTTGATAGCATTAATAAAACGGGTACTTACACAGATAATAACGGTTATTTTACTTTGAGCGTAAAACCACCATGTGTCATTAGAATTGCATATTTGGGATACACTTCGTTTGATACCATTATTAATTCTACAAGTAATTTGTTTTTAAATATTCATTTAAAACAAAATTTATCCTTGGAAGAAGTTGTTGTTACTGGTCATACTATAATAAATGCAAATATTAATACATTAAAGATTAAAGAATTAGGAAATCTTCCTTCTTTAGGTGGAAAAATTGATATTGGACGTGTTTTACAAAATTTACCCGGTATTAAAGGTCAAAAAGAAGGAAGTAGTACCTTTCTTGTGAGGGGTGGTGATCCGGGCCAAAATATGTATCTTTTTGATAATGTACCTATATTATATGTAAATCATTTAGCCGGTTTTTTTTCCGTTTTTAACCCCGATATCATTAATAATATCGAAGTTTACAAAGGTGACTTTCCCCCAAAATTTGGTGGAAAGATATCTTCGTATGTTGATATTACTCAGAAAGAAGGGAATAATAGCGAATATAAAGGGAACTTTTCAATAGGACTTACTGATTTTGCTTTTACAATTGAAGGCCCAACCAAACTTAAAAACTCCAGTTTTATTATAACTGCCAGAAAAACATTGATAGATGCTCTGTTGTTTTCTGTCTCATCCACTCCATCAAATAACAGTTATATTTTGTACGGGTTTCATGATATAAATGGAAAATATACATGGAAACCTGATAATAAAAACACAATGAGTTATAATCTATATTATGGAGATGATTATTTGCATTTTTGGAAAAAAAAGAATATTAATGACAAAGAAATTGATAAACATCACTCTTCCTATATTTGGGGAAATCTAATGAATTCTGTTCAATGGAAATCGATCTTCAACTCAAAAACATATTTTATTCTTGGAATTTCACATACTAGTTATAGAACAAAAGATGTGGTCAAATACAATATTTTACAAGAAGCTAATACCACTAAATATAATTATAAGTTTTTATCATCGGTTGATGACATTTCCATTCGCTCTTTATTAAAATATGATCTTTTAAAATTTTGGAATTTACATATTGGGATTGAAACTTCTTTTAAAAACTACCTTCCCATGTATTCTGAAATAAACCATGTTGTAAAACAAAATCAAGAATCTTGGATTTCTGAACTGTGTTTTCATCTTAATAATGAAATAAAAATCAAAAAAATAGCAACTATCAATTTAGGTGCTAGAATTACCTATTATAAAAATGATATTTATCAGAATTTTACTTTTGAACCAAGGACGAACTTGAAAATTAATTTTACCAAAAATCAGAACTTATTTGTTGCATATTCTCGAACATCCCAAAACAACCATTTGCTTTTTTCGACTCCTAGTTTATTACAAAATGAAATATGGTTTCCGGCAAATGGTGATTTCATACCATCTATTGCAAATCATTATTCTGTAGGTTTGGAAGGGACTTTCTTTAATAATAAACAACAATCAAGTATTGTAATATATTATAAAGATATGTCAAACCTTTGTGCATATAAAGAAGGTTATTCAATCTTAAAAGGGGATTTGAATTGGATGTCAAAAATTGAAAAAAATGGAACAGGTATATCATACGGAATAGAGGTTTTTACAAAAATTAATATTGGCAAAATTGATGGGACAATTTCATATACCTATTCTAAAACTACAAGAAAATTTGAAAATATTAACTATGGGAAAGTGTTCATTTTTGAATTTGATAGGCCTCATGATTTCTCAATATCAATAAATTATAAAATTTCAAATCAAATTAATTGCAGTTTATTCTGGACTTTTCAAACGGGGCTACCTTATACTCCAGTAGTTGGTAAACAACTATCCATTACAGAAGATGGGTTTATTCAAACTTTGATTTATGGCGATAAAAATAGTGAAAGATTGAAAAATTACCATAGGTTAGATGTTTCATTAAATTACACCTATATTAATAAAAGGGATAGAAAAACAATCTGGAGTTTTAGTCTTTATAATTCATATAATCGGAAAAATCCATATTATTACTATTATAATGTAAATGCAACATCAGAAATTTATCTCAATATTGATGGTGTTAATGGGCTTCCTCTTAAACTTTATCAAATTTCATATTTCCCAATAATTCCTTCATTTTCTTATAGAGTGTTCTTTGATAAGACGAATTATCCAAAATTAAAAAATATTAATATTAAAAAATGGTTGTATTATGAAAATTAAATTTTTATTTCTATTAAATTTAATGTCAATATTATCAGTTAATTACGCAAATGATACTTTAAAATTTAATAATATATTTGATCTTTCATGTTCTTATTATGATTTTTCTTATTTTCAAAATAAAGATAATTTCAAGTTTACTCAATACAAATCAGATATGATCGTTTTTGGACTTGATTACAATTACAAAATACTAAACTTTCTCAGTTTTGGAGGTTATGGTAAAATTGGCAGATATAATGAAAATATTTCCGAAAATATATATATTGATTCAACAAATTCAAGTGAAATTATTGTTTTAACTAATGGGTCAAGAAGCTGTTGGCATTATGGTATAAATTCAAAAATTTTTCTAATTCCACTTTTTTTTAATAAAAACATTCCTAGATTTGATATTTATGTTGCAGGTTCAATTGGTCTAATTTCAGATTTTTCATCACATGCAGTGCCGATTTTTAACAATAATGAACATTTTGTAGATTTTAGTACTTCGGTTGGAATATCATTCTATATATTTAAGCATTTAGGTGTATTCTCCAATTATGAATATTCTAAAAATAAATATTATAAAGGCTTTAATTGGAAATTTGGTTTAAACTACAGATTTTAAATAATTGATTAATAATTTCATATAAAGTTATCAGTTATCAGCTTTCAGTTATCAGTTTTCAGATAAACATTTGCTAATTCCCTTTCCCCCTTCCCCTTTCCCCCTGCACCTTTTTTTCGTATTTTTGCAATCTAAAATTTAAAATGTATGAAAAAACTCGCTTTGTTATTGGTTTTGAGTATCTCAACGCTGTTCTCTTTCGCTCAAAATAAACAGATTACACTCGAAGATATATGGAAAAACGGTACTTTCAGACCCGATTATGTACCCGGTTTTCAATCTATGCCCGCATCAGATTGTTATACGATGATCTCCCGCTCCGGAATCGATAAACATCAGTTCTCAACCGGTGAATTGGTGACTACTTTGATGAAAAGTACCCGATTAAACGAATTGTCAAACGGTCAACTTTCTATTCGAGATATTGATGAGTATTATTTCGATGAGAAAGAACAAAAAATCATGCTCGCTACCCAACAAGAGATGATCTATAGAAGAAGCTCTAAAGCTTTCTTCTATGTTTATGATATCACTAAAGATACTTTACTCTTAGTTGCCGATACTACCAAAGGGAAACAATCGTTTGCAACCTTCTCTCCACAAGGAGATAAAGTGGCTTTTGTTAGGGATAACAATCTGTTTATGAAAGAATTGAATACCGGAATGGAAATTCAAATTACTACTGATGGAAAACAAAACAGCATCATCAACGGGATGGCCGACTGGGTGTATGAAGAGGAACTGGAACTCTCCCAAGCATTTGTCTGGTCACCCGATGGAACCAAAATTGGATACCACCGTTTTGATGAATCTCAAGTAAAGGAATTTTCGATGACCCTTTGGGGTGAATTGTATCCTGAACCATACAAATACAAATACCCAAAACCGGGAGAAGCAAACTCTAAAATCCAACTTTTCTACTACGATTTAAATACTCAAAAATCCTACGATCTGGGCTTTGATCCGAATGATGATTGCTACTATCCCCGTATGATGTGGAGTGCGATCGCAAATCAGTTAGTTGTAGTGAAATTAAATCGTGATCAGACCCGAATGGAGTTCTATGCGATGGACCTTCCTAATACAGATAAGAAGCGTATTTATATCGAGAAATTACCGGTTTGGATTGATCTTCCTGAAGAGATTTTATTCCTTAAAGATCAAAAAAGATTCTTGTTTACTTCAGAAAAAGATGGGTACAGACATATCTATTTCTCCGATTATAACAACAAAATTTCACAGCTCACATCCGGAAACTGGGAAGTGGCTTCGATCGTTTATATCGATCAGAAAGATCAGAAAATCTATTACTTATCTAATGAATCCGGAATCTACAACCGGGATCTTTATATGATCAGTTTTGATGGTAAGAAAAAACAACTCTTGTCTTCAGGTAATGGCTGGTCAACCGCTGAATTCAGCACTACCGGAAGTTATTACAAATTGTCAAGTTCTGACATGAACACCCCACCGGTTCACGCTATTTATGACAAAAAAGGGAAACAATTGCGCGTTTTGGCGGATAATGCCAACCTTAGAAAGAAAATGGTTGAATACAATTTCTCCAAAAAAGAGATGATTAGCTTCGTTACCAAAGATAATGTCACTTTGTATGGCTGGATGCTCAAACCGGCCAATTTTAATCCAAATGAAAAACATCCTGTTTTGATCTATTGCTACGGCGGTCCCGGTTCTCAAGAGGTGATGAACGGTATGCGCAGGATGAATGATGATCTATGGTATCAGATGTTGACACAAAAAGGGTATATCGTGGTTTGTGTGGATGGAAGAGGTACAGCAGC
>DAONEU010000123.1:0-5786 GCA_035403245.1 Bacteroidales bacterium
ACCCTGAACCAATTTTTCGTATTAAAAAAATTTCTATATTTGTGCGGGGTAAAATGGGAATTTTAATACAAAATGTACAATGAATAAATATAAATATATTATTGAATTATACAATTCAAAAACGGGTTTTCTTAGATCTAAAATTTTTTATTTAGTTTTGTTATTCAATATTTTATACAATCACAATACATTATATTCTCAATCATTTTATCCGTATTTACAATTAGGCTTTGGTTCAACAAGTTCCGATGGAATACCTGTTTTAGCTTCTGATCCATCTGAAAATATCTATATTGCAGAAAATTTTAATGCAGAGCCAATTATTGGAACTCAACATATTCCGATTAATTCCCCAAAAGCGATGATTATCACTAAATTGAATTCATCCGGAAATATTCAATGGATTCAAAAGATTGGATCAAGTACAGCTATTAACGTAAAATCAATAAAATGGAAAGATGGATTTGTATATGTTGGGGGAACATTCAACCTACGTCTCTTTTATGTTAATGAATTCGGAGAAAACGATATCATGAATTCAAAAGGATTTTATGATATATTTATTTTTAAATATACTGAAAATGGGGAGTATGTTAGTTCATTTAGTATAGGTGATTCAAAAAACAACGAATTATCAAAAATGGATTTAATAGAGGATGACCTGATTTTAACTGGCAGTTTTAGTGGAGATTTTACACTTCATAATACTAAGACTACTGAAGATTTTACCTTAACATGGATGGGTTTTGACGAATATTGCAAAGATATTTTTTTAATTAGAATAGATCAAGAAGGAGATTGTGTATGGGCAAAACGTGGAGGAGGTTATGACGACGATGATGTTTTCAATATGTATGTATTCAATAATGAAATCTATTTAACCGGATATTTCTATTCAAAAACAAACTTTAATACTCCTTCCCATTCTTTTTCAAACACTTTAAGTCCTGTAGGTTATATGGATATCTTTTTAGCAAAATATGATCAATATGGAAATCCTCATTGGGTTAGAAGAGCTGGTAGTACATATACAGGTATCGAAATAGACCTGCTGGATCTTAGTATCAGGGAATATGGATCGGGATTATTTGTAAATCAGCTAGGAGTTTTTTTAACAGGCTGCTCATTTTCTAATTGTAATTTTAATACTCCTTATGATGATAATTCAAATACAATTTTAGAAAAAGATGGCAATTTTTTAGCATTCTACGATTTTGATGGAACTTTTAAATGGGCTAAAGATTTAAATATATTGGGAGTCGATTCTAAAATTCAAATATCAGGTAATTCTAATTATTTAGGAATTGTATGTCCTTATAAAGGATCATTATCTCTACATAGCGCAGAACTTAATGATACTATAATTTTTCCAAATATGATTAACACTAATTTATTCGTCGGTTATTATGATTTTTATGGCAATTTTTTAAACGGTAATAGTTTTGGATCAACTTCAACAGATGAAGCAGGTTCAATCCTTCTAACCGAAAATCAACTACATGTTGCTAGTAAATTTTCTGACAAATTATATGTATACGAAAAATTAAATCAAGTAGAATTATTAACATCATACGGAAACTTCGACGGATATCTTTTATCTTATCATTTACCTAATCATCCTGTTGATACCGTTACTCCAACAATAAAGGCGCATTTGTTTCCAAATCCGGCTTCTGAATACATTTATATTTCTACGTATCCGGAATTAACTTCCTCAAAATATACCATTTTCGATGTGATGGGACGGGCTTTAGAATCCGGAATAGTGGACAATAGTTATAAACAAATTAATCTTACGAATTATACTTCCGGACTCTATTATGTGAGAATCTATTCTGAAAAACCCAAAACTTTTCCTTTCATTAAAAATTAAGATATAATGATTCCAAAAAAATATATCCTTTTTATTTTTATCTTTTTTTGTTCTGTTTATTACAGATTATCATCACAATCCTATATTCCTACACAACTTCAATCGTTCGGGAACTCCCTCAACGATCAAATGTGTGGATCGGATTTGGATCAGGAAGGAAATATTTATATGACCGGTTTTTTTTATGATCAAATCATATTTGGAAAAGACACCCTCAAAAGTTTTGGATCATCTGATATTTTTATTGCAAAAATTAATAGTTCCGGTGAGGTAGAATGGGCAAAACGTGCAGGGGGAAGTAGTGAAGATGTCGGAAAAGGGATTTGTGTCACCTCATCAGCTGTTTATATTGTAGGTACTTTCGGGGATTTTGCCACTTTTTCCAGTCCAATCAATTACTTTGAAAATCAATTGTATAGCCAGGGAAATAAGGACCTTTTTATTGCAAAATATCTCAAAAACGGAAAATTTTTATGGGTAAAAAGAGCTGGTGGTTCGGAAAATGACGAAGGTTTAGGAATTTCAGTTTTTGGCAACCATCTGATGGTTACCGGTTCCTTTAGAAGATTTGCCAATTTTAATGATGTTCCGGATCCTACCACAAATTTCATTCAATCTACCGGTGAAACAGATATCTTTTATGCACACTATGACACTTTAGGAAATTATAGAGAAGTAAATTCTTCCGGAAGTCTTTATACCGATAATGGAATATCGATCTGTGCTTTCGATCAATATTTCTATACAACCGGAACATTTAGAGATACATTTTTATTGGACCCTCAATCAGAAAACACCATTTCATTAATCAGCAAAGGGGGGGATGATATTTTTATAGCTAAATTCAATTACAATGGAAATTGTATTTGGGCCAAAAGTTTAGGTGGACCAGGAAATGAAACGGTCTCAGAAATCAAAAAATTAGCTGATGGAGTTGTAATCACAGGTTCATTTTCACAATTTGCAGAATATGACGGAATATCTCAAGAATCGCATGGAGGTGATGATTTTTTCTTGCTTCATCTTGATGATTTTGGATCACTAAGATGGTGCCTTCATGGTGGTGGCGATTATCAGGATTATGCAAAATCAGTGGCGGTCACACCTGCTCAAATCTTACTTACAGGAAATTTTTCAGGGGAGATGATTCTAACCGATATCAACCAAACGGAACATCAACTGGTTAGCAAAGGAGTTGATGATATATTCATTTTATGTAGTGATTTAAGGGGAAATATCTTATGGTGTAAACAAGAAGGGGGCTCTTCTATGGACAGAGCTGTTTCGATTCTTAAAACGGAGCAAACCATCTATTGTCTAGGGTACTTTTCCGGTAAAACTCATTTTGACAATGGAACGGATGAAGGATTAGTCCAAACATCCAATGGATCTGCAGATATTTTTATTTCAAAATATGATCCCGAAACAAAAGAAAACGATATTCCAACCATACAAGTTTTTCCGATTCCTTCTGAAAATCAAGTCAATATCATTGTTGATGTAAAACATATCGGATCCATTTACAATATTTATGATATTACCGGAAAGAAACTACAAACCGGCAAGATCTACATGGAGAGCATCATTATAGACCTCACAGACCTTACTTCAGGCGTATATATTTTTTCTATTGTAGGGGAAGAGGGGAAAACAGCTAGGATTGTGAAAAGTAAGAAGTAAGAAGTAAGAAGTAATAGGTATCAGGTAACAGGTTAGAAGTAAGATAACTGAGACCTGAAAACTGATAACTAAAACCCAAAAACCAAAACCCTTTCGCCCTTCCCCTTTCCCCTTTCCCCCAATTAGCTTATTATCACATTAGCTTATTAGCTCATTATTTCGTACTTTTGCAAGTTTTTTCGAAAAAACGTTCGATTTATTATTCACTCAAAAATTAAACTACAACAATGGAACAAAAAAAACAATCCAACCGACTGTTGCGGTTTAGAAGATGGGCTCATAAGAGTTACAGCATCTTCAACACCCTTGGAAAAACAGTTACTATTGGAACACTTGCGGCCGTAATGGTTTCTAATGCCTCAACCCAAGTGTTCGGACAATCAAATCACAATCCCATCTTTACTACTGATTCAGTAAATAAGATGAGTGAAGTGAAGGTGGACGGCATCAAAGCGGAACTCCTCATGCCTTTGGTGGATGCGATCACCGTATTTTCAGCTCAGGAGATTCAGCGAGCGGGAGTCCAGAATCTGCAAGATCTTCTGCAATTCGTTCAGGGACTCGATCTCAAAACCCGCGGCAATGAAGGTGTACAAGCGGACATCAGCTACAGAGGGAGCACTTTCGACCAGATTGCCATTCTTATCAACGGTATCAACTATACCGACCCTCAAACAGGTCACCACAACCTTAACATTCCCATCATTTTTTCTGAAATCGAACGGATAGAGATTTTGAAAGGTCCCGGCGCATGGTCTGCAGGATCCATCGCATTTGCCGGTGCCATCAACATCATCTATAAGGAAAAACCTACCGGAAGTAATATCAAATTGGTAGTTGGAGACCACCATTATGCCAATGGAGAAGCCACTTTGCGCTATACCAAAAATAAATTCTATGTCATGGCAGGCATAAACAAATCTATTTCAACGGGTTATACTGATAATACCGACTTTGACATCACTCAATTTTATACTTTCGCAGGGTATAAAGACAGAAAACTGGGTGATCTGAAATTTCAACTGGGGTTTGCAGCTAAAGATTTTGGCGCCAACAGTTTTTACAGTTTGAAATACAAAGATCAATATGAAGAGACTCGTGCCTTAATAAGCAGTTTACATTACGAAAAGAACTGGAAAAACTGGAGAGCAACTGCTTCCGTTTATTACCGGCAACATCATGACAGATTCCAGCTTTTCAGATATGATGCACCCTCCTGGTACACGGCAGATAACAACCATTTAACCCATGTTTTGGGAGGAAATTACCAACTTGCCAAAGGTTCAAAAATCGGATTAACTACCATCAGTATTGATGCCCGGTCTGAATCGATTTTAAGCACTAATCTAGGAGATTTATTGACAAATCCCCGGTTTGATATTTATACACAAGACACCATTTTCAAGAAAGGGAAAAACCGAATTCATTTCTCTGTATCTTTATCTCATCGGTTTTTTATCAAAAAATGGGTCTTAACCTTAGGGATCATGGAGAGTGGCAATAATGATTACGGATTTAAAACTTATGGCGGAGCAAACATCGAGTACCGGATCAAACCGAAGGCGATTGTCAACTTTTACATCAACAATTCCTACAGATTACCCACTTTCACTGATTTGTACTACTCAAGTCCTTCCCAAATAGGGAATCCCAATTTGAAACCGGAGCAGAGTCTTAATACTGAGATCAGTTATCATCAAACGATCAAAGGGTTCACTTTTGAAGGGGGTGTGTTTTATAAGTACGGTTTTCAGTTGATTGATTGGGTAAAACTTCCTACCGAAGAGAAATGGCATAGTGAAAATCTGCAAAATATTTCCACTTTAGGATACGATCTATCGCTTACTTATGCACCTTTGAAGGGCTTTATTAAAAAAATAAATATCAATTACACTTATTTGGATATAACCCCGATTGAATCAGAATATCAATCTCTTTATGTGACTGATTACTTGAAACATCAGGTCAATCTGAATATAAATCATACTATTTACAAACGATTTAGTGCGCAATGGCTATTCAGTTTCAATGATCGCAATGGTAAATACACAGACAAAATCACATTAGAGGAGCACCCCTACCCTAACGTTTTGATCAGCCATTTAAAAGTAAATTATGAAAAGGAAAAGTATCAGGTATTCTTAGAGGTTTCTAATTTATTCAATGTAGAATATTTTGATTATCCGAACATCATAGCTCCAGGTAGATGGGTAAAAGCGGGTATTTCATTACA
>DAONEU010000124.1:0-5751 GCA_035403245.1 Bacteroidales bacterium
GCTCCACTTCGGCTACGCCTTCGTTCCGCTGCCATTCATTCCTGATTGAAAAAAAGAAAAATGGATACCTTTGAATTTAGAAGAAAAACATATTACACACTTTTTGGGATACTACCACTATGGTCTGGTTTAGCATGTGGGTTTGCGGGATGTGCTTGCAAATAGCGTGGACAATACCTGACTTTCACAGTTACGCCCAATGAATAATGCTTGTTCTCCCTATTTTTTACCAATGTCCCCGAGACAACTCTCAGGGAATTCGCTCTTATTAAATTTATTCTTTTAAAAACTTTTTAGATAACATTCCATTTTCAAAATATAAATTAATAAGATATAATCCATTATCAAGATGCGAAATATTGAAAGTTCCAATTTCATTATTAAGTATCTTACTAAATACCAATGAGCCACTTATATTATATATTTGAATATATTTTATAACTGAGTTCGAAGTTAGATTTAACTCGGACAATACAGGATTTGGATAAATCTCAGCCTCTATATTATTAATAATCTTGCTACTATTATCAAGATAACTTAAAGGTTGATCAGCTGATTTTGTAGAATTTAAAGGCGTATACGTGTTAGGATTAAAACCAATAAAAGTATGAACTTTTGCATACCCATAACCTACGATATCATTATAACCATCATTGTTTATATCTCCAACAAACCGGGGATATGTAGCTTGATTCACCCAACCTTTACAACCTGTAAAATCATCAAAAATCAAATTCTGATTATAAAAAGAAGCATTAGTTGAACCTGAATTTGAAATTGCCGCTTCGATTTCAGTGTTATTGAAACCTATAATATCTGCCTTACTATCTCCATTTATATCAATTACCATCCTTGGATATTCATTGTTGTCATAAAAACCTTGAGCCTTCGTAAAATAACCAAGTTCCCAAGTTGCTGAATAAAATGATGCTGATGTTGCCGATGAATTAGAAATTGCAACATATACACCACTATTACCAAAACCAACAATATCATCTTTGCCGTCGCCATTTACATCTGCTAAATATCTTGGGTACTCTGAATTATTATAAAATCCATTATTATAACCAAAATATGATAATACATTTTGTGTCGCATAAAATGATGGCGTTGTAGAGGTTGACTTTGAAATAGCAACATAAACGCCACTATTACCAAAACCAACGATGTCATCTTTACCATCACCATTAACATCCGCTAAAAATCTTGGATATTTATCTTGACTTTCCCAACTACCGGATATCTTACCAAAGGAGCTTGTAACTTTTATTGGATCGTAAAAACTTGCAGTAGAGGAACTTGATCTTGATAGTGAAATATATGTTCCATCATCATAAAAACCAACTATGTCTAATTTACCGTCACCGTTAACATCACCAAGTGCTCTTGGGTATTCATTCATATTTAGATAACCTTGCTCAACTGTATAATCCGATTTTACCCATTGAAGACTTGTAAAAGATGCAACTGTCGATGTCGAAGTTGAAAGGGCAACTTGTACACTATTAACTCCAAAACCTACAATATCTGCTTTATTATCACCATTTACATCCCCAATTAATCTAGGCCGAATGTCCTGAGTAGACCAACCTTGTTCTTTTGTAAAGGCTTGTAATGGATATTGTACTGAGCTAAATGATGTGTTTTTTGAACCGCAATTAGACAAGCTAACTTTCAGATCCTGATAACCAAAACCAATCAAATCCATTTTCCCGTCACCATTAACATCACCAATGAATCGAGGCCGGTCATTCTGACTATTCCAACCATTGTGTGGTCCAAATTCACTTACAGGTGTTTCTACTTCTGAATTTTTTTCATATACCCTAACATAATCTATCTTGAATTCACTTTCATAATTAATTGTATTCATATAATCTGGATCCCAATATATATCAGCATCCCAAAGATTTAATGCCATAGGAACAGTTGGAAAGTGAGATATATCATGCAAGGCTTTCTGGTTATTAATAAATACCGCCTGACTACCAACACCATAAAAATAGGAGTATGTATAAAATGAATTATCCTGGGTTGGCAGACTATTAGACAGATTAATCGTTTGATTAAATTCTATTCCATTATTATTTGCATTAAATCCAAGCATTCTCAGACTATTTTCATTCCTAAATTCATTATCAAAAACACTAAATTGATCTTCTGGTTCTACTCCACCCATGTCGAATGCCCAAAAGGAAGATTTAAATCCAATTTTATTTCTCTTAGCTTTAATTTCCCAAAAAGTTCCTGGCCCAAATTTTTTTGATGATTCTATCCAACCGCATGTAAATTGGAAATAACCATAATATCCATTATTAGGATCAGTTCTATAATCATTAATTCTAGTTAATTTTATATTACAATAACCATTTGCAACTTCCACATTATTTGGATCCATAAAACCATAAGGTGGTGATCCAATTCTTCCATGATGGTTTTTCCACTTACTTGGTTCAAGAGTAGTTCCATTAAACTCGTCATCAAATACAAGTGTCCAGCCCGGTTTATAGGATGGATTAGTAACAGCTGGTTTAGTAACTTCGTTTATTAACCAGTTTGAAGAACAATTCTGAGATTTTGAGATTGTGCAATAAAAAAATAGCACAAACAAAACAAAAAATTTTGTTGATTTCATTTTCATAGTTTTAAGTTTAACATTAGTTCTATTATGAATTAACTTGAGCTTACTTCAAAATAAGTTAAAAACAATCACATTAACTTTTTTTCTCAAAAACATATAGATTGTTAATGCCAAGAATAAATCGTTCCCTCTTTACCAATTCAAAACCACAGCGATCAAAAAGGCTAACTAAATATTTTGTCGATAGACCCATTGCTTCACCTTCTTCCATACCTCTTTCATGTTGATCTGGATCCCACCAAGCTAGCTTATGACGTAATACTCCCCAAAAGGGTGAAAGCATTGTCATATAAATACGACCACCTTGTTTAAGTAACCTAAAAGATTCCTTCAATACTTCTTCACGATTAATAATATGATTAAAGCAAGCAACAAAACTGACAGAGTCAAATGATTGATCATCAAAAGGTAAATTTGAAGTATCTTCAATGATTAAGGCACCTCCTCCAAAATCATATACATCAACTCCTATGCTATCTCGTCCATAAGTTTTTACCAATTCATTATTACCACAACCAATATCGATTAATCTTCCATTAATATTCTTTTTTACAATATCATAACGTTCATCTCTAAGTGACCTTAATCCAAGTCTATTGACCGTTTCATGAGAAAAAATGAGACGGATTGGAAGGAAAATAAAATTTAAAATTTTTGACATGATAAAAGATTTTTTTAGTAGTATTTATGATAATTCCAGATTGATTATTTCAGCATATAATCGCCAACAAATATATACAATAGTTTTTACAATTGTTACGTAAATTTAGCACTCTTTTGTAAATTTAGGATAGGGCGGTTGCTTGTGCAATTTACAAATGTGTGCGATAAAACAACCCACCTATTTTGAGCGGGAGGAGAGAAAAAACAAAATAAATTCCCATCAAGTAGCGCCTACCTATCTTCAAAGAGCCAATTTGAATTCTTAATTAGTCAGTTGTTAAATTATCTTATTGTTTTCTGATCTCGAGTCGCTGATACACTTGCAGCTAACGTCCTGGTGATCGTTGCGTTAGCCACCAATTATTTCCAACTGACTGCTTTCGAGGGTTACCTTACCCACAATTATACTTTTACCCTTTGCGCCCTGATTACCTGGCTCACCATCAAGTGGCATAAGAGGCCAACGTACCCGGCAGCATGCTGGCTTGGCATTTCGCTTGGATTGATAATCCTGGTCAGGCCTTCAGAAATGGTTTGCCTGCTCATTCCTGTACTTTGGGGAATCTATTCCCGAGCCTCAATAAAGGAAAAGCTGCTTTTGGTCCGTGACCACCCGGGGCAGGTGCTGGCCCTCATCGTAGCCGTTTTTATAGCCGGATTGCCCCAACTGATCTATTGGAAAACCGTTACCGGGCATTTCATTTTTTACAGTTACGTGAATGCCGGTGAAGGTTTCGATTTTGCAAATCCCCATACCTGGCAGGTATTGTTCAGTTTCAGGAAAGGCTGGCTGGTTTATACGCCCGTGATGTTCATGGCGGTTATCGGCTTTGTTTCCCTGTACCGTCACAACAGGAAACTGCTCATCGCAGTAATGGCCTATTTTCTTGTAAACCTGTATGTGGTAAGCAGTTGGACTAACTGGTGGTATGCCGGTGGCAGTTACAGCCAGCGTGCCTTGCTGACATCCTATGTTTTGATGGCCCTTCCGCTGGGTTATTTCATCCGGGATATGTTCCTCAGGAAATGGAGCATGGCGGTTGTGATCCTGATGCTGTCATTAACATTATTACTCAACCTGTTTCAAACCTGGCAATGGGTTCACGGCATTATCGACAAGACCAGGATGACCCGTTCCTATTACTGGGCCGTTTTCGGAAAAACAACCATACCCGAAAACGCATCCGGACTCTTGCTTGTTGAGAGATCGGAAGAGGAAGAGCTGAAAAATCCGGAAAAATACAGATCGCGTATCCTGAAGTTTTACGATTTTGAAAGTTCAGGCTTCGAAAAAGGGAACTCCTGCGGTGAAAATTCCTTTTCAGGAAGTTGCGCCATGAAACTCGATTCCACCCTAAGGTTTTCTCCTGCTGTTGAAGCAACCTTCAGGCAACTTACTGCGGCAGACCATGCCTGGATCAGGATAAGCGCCGAAGTATTTCCGCCTACCGATCCGGCTGAAAACCCGGCTTCCTTAGTAGCCACATTTGAGCATAACGGCGAAGCCTATAAATATCAGGCCGAAGGGATTGAACTTGAGAAGCCTGCGCTAAAAACAGGCCAATGGAACCTTGTCCGGTTCGATTACCTTACCCCGGAGATACGATCGGAGAACGATAAACTGAAAGTTTATTTCTGGTTACGCGGCAACAAACCGATCCTGATCGACGACCTGAAAGTGGAAGTCTGGGAACCGAAATAACGCCGGGCACTCTTATGGCCAGGATTTATGCTTATGCCTGTTTCCGGAGATAGCGTTTCGATTTCATCAGTCCCATCTTGTTCAGCCGGTGCGATAAAGAAGTGCCCAGCACGCCGAAGGCATAGATTGTACTGCGCTTCAGGTTGATGGACGAGGCTTCTTCGAAATATTTGGTGGGACAGGTAATTTCAGCAATTTCAAAGCCGGCATAGATAATCTGCGAAAGCATCTGGTTGTCAAATACGAAATCATCGCTGTTTGCATGATAATCGATAGAACGCAGCACTTCTCCTGAAAACGCACGATATCCCGTATGGTATTCCGAAAGCTTCTGCCCGACAAGGATATTCTGGATCAGTGTCAACCCACGATTCGCTATATATTTGATCAGCGGCATTCCGCCTTTCAGAGCCCCGTTACCCAGAATACGCGATCCGAGAACAACCGGGTAAACCCCCTCGGCGATGAGGTATGCCATGGAATGGATGAGTTTCGGGGTGTACTGGTAATCAGGATGGAGCATGATGATGATATCGCCGCCCAGTTCCAGCGCTTTGTCATAACATGATTTCTGGTTTCCTCCGTAACCCTTATTTTTTTGATGGACCACAATATGCTTTATTCCTATCTGATGGGCTTTTTCAACCGTATTATCACGGCTGAGGTCGTCAACCAGCACCACTTCGTCAACTATGTCGAACGGTATTTCGTTATAGGTTTGTTCCAGCGTTTGTTCTGCATTGTA
>DAONEU010000125.1:0-2245 GCA_035403245.1 Bacteroidales bacterium
CCGTGAACATTTCCAAAAGAGGCAGCGATGGTAAAGTTCGGACTGATTTTGATCAATTCCTCATAAGCGTAAGCAACATCTTCTGGTTGAGTGTATAATCTGGAGCTATCAACACCGGTGTTATCAACACCATCCTCTTCACCGCCTGTAATACCAAGTTCGATTTCCAAGGTCATGCCCATTTTAGACATACGTGTTAAATAATGTTTACAGATTTCAATATTTTCAACTAAAGATTCTTCTGAAAGGTCTAGCATGTGAGAACTAAAAAGGGGTTTTCCGTTAGCTGCAAAGAACTTTTCACCTTCATCTAACAATCCGTCGATCCAGGGTAATAATTTTTTAGCGGCATGGTCCGTATGAATAATCACAGGAATACCATAAAGTTCTGCAACTTGATGAATATGTTTAGCACCTGAAACAGCGCCTAGAATAGCAGCTCTTTCACCATCATTTTTCAATGATTTACCGGCATAAAATAGTGCCCCACCATTTGAAAATTGAAGAATAACGGGTGAATTTACAACTTTAGCAGCTTCCATAACTCCATTAACAGAGTTGGTTCCAACCACATTAACAGCAGGCAATGCATAATGACCTGCTTTGGCAGCATCAAAAATGATTTGTAAATCTTTTCCTGAAGCAACACCAGGTTTTACTTTACTTGAAATTCTTTCAGACATAGCATTATATAATTTAAAAAATGTTAAATATTCATTTGGCAAAGATAACTATTTTTGATGAAGGATAAGTTAAAATGATTCAATTTTTTTGTACATTTGTAGCCTTTAAAAATAAAAAATATGAAGAAGATAACTTTATCATCTATCATGGTTCTTTTCCTCACTGTAATAGCAGCTTTTAATCTACAAGCAGCTTATTTAAAGGATGTTCCACGAATAGTAATACAACCAAACGGAGACACTTTACATTGTTATATTTCCGGTGATGAATTTTACAATTATTTACACGATATCAATCATTATACCATCGTTCAGAATAAACAAACCGGTTATTTTGTTTATGCTACTAAAATCGATGGACAAATAGTTCCATCCCCATTTATTCCCGGAATTGACCAACCCGAAGTGGTAGGTTTAAAGCCCGGAATCATCATTTCTCCTGAAGAATGGATTGCAAAAAGGGAAGCTTTTTTAACACAAGTTCCTCCAAAACCAATTAAATCGGCTAATTCCATCACAGAACAAAACCTTGGACATATCAATAATCTGGTTGTTTTTATCCGGTTTGCAGGAGATGTTAACTTAACAGCCGGTTATTCCACCGTCCATAATATGTTTAATGATTCTTCAGCAAATGCTGTATCGATGTATAACTATTTTAAATCAACATCTTACAATAAATTGTTTATTACTTCTTCATTTTATCCTGCCCCTTCAGGAAATACCATTTTATCTTATCAGGATATTTATGAAAGATCCTATTATTTACCATACTCATCTTCAAATACTGTTGGATATAATGGCGATTCTGAAAGAACATCACGTGAACATGGATTGTTACAAAGAGCGATCAATTACATTGCAGCTTCTGTCCCTACTTCACTGAATATTGATTATGATTCAGATAATTACGTCGATAATGTTTGTTTTGTTGTAAAGGGGGAAGTTGGAGACTGGAGTGATCTATTGTGGCCTCATCGCTGGTCATTGTACTCTCAAAATGTTTATATCAACTCCAAAAGAGTTTACGATTATAACTTTATGCTAGAAGGAAGTACAGGCTATTTTGCTACTCATGTACTTTGTCATGAAATGCAACATACATTAACTTTCCCCGACTTTTATCATTATGATGATAACACAATAAATCCTGTTGGCTCTTGGGATTTGATGTGTAGTACCTCTAATCCGCCACAAAATTCCGGAGCTTATGCCAAATTTAAATATGGAAACTGGATCGATTCTATACCTTTACTAACAACTCCTGGGACTTACACATTGAGTCCATTAGCTACTTCATCTACAGGTAATGCCTATAAAATTGCATCTGAACAACCCGGACAGTTTTATGTTTTAGAATACCGTTCTACTGATTCACAATTTGATAGCGCTATTCCCGGTAGTGGAATCTTGATTTATAAAATTGATCAGGATTATGAAGGAAATGCCGGTTATGATGGAACTTCCGTTTTTGACGAAGTATATGTGTATAGACCTAATGGGACGAATACTGTTAATGGTACAGTTTCTCAAGCTTTTTACAATGCCACTGTGGGTAGAAC
>DAONEU010000125.1:2345-5736 GCA_035403245.1 Bacteroidales bacterium
TCTACTTTGAAATTACCTAATACAGGGGGACTTTTATATGTAAAATATAATTCTACAGTGGTTGGCTCTCATACAGGATCAATAACATTATCTAGTGGAACAGCATTGCCAATAACTATTACAGTTTCAGGTACCATTTGTGATGTAATATCAACCTTCCCATTTACTGAAGGTTTTGAAGGGGGACAAATACCAAGTTGTTGGGCTCAAACTTATGTTACAGGTTCAGTGAATTGGATCTATCAAAATGGCGGTCATGATGGTGGCTCTTCAACAAATCATCCTGCAACTGCCCATACCGGTACAAAAAATGCACTTTTTTATCATGACTCTAACAATAATTATAAGACAAAGCTTCAATTACCTGTATTAAATTTGAATGCGATATCAAATCCTCAGCTCACATTTTGGAGAGCAAATCCAAGTTGGGGTGGTGATATCGATATTTTAAAAGTGTATTATAAAACAAGTGCTTCCGGAAGTTGGGTGTTATTAAATACCTATTCTACCAGTGTTGATTCATGGACATTAACTACCATTAATTTACCCAATTCCTCTTCAACTTATCAAATTGCTTTTGAA
This sequence comes from Bacteroidales bacterium, assembly GCA_035403245.1. GTDB lineage: Bacteria > Bacteroidota > Bacteroidia > Bacteroidales > WCHB1-69 > UBA5429. Next base: position 2,928 of record DAONEU010000125.1, read on the forward strand.
GGGACTGCAACTTATGGTTATGGCGTTTCTATTGATGATATTACCGTTAATGGCACCATGGTGAATAGTCAAATTGTGGCTTCAAGTGGTCCAAACGGAACAATAGCACCATCAGGAACCATCACATTACCCAATGGAAGCAATCAAACTTTTACATTTACTCCAAATGCCAATTATATTGTGGATTCCGTTTTTGTGGACAATGCGTATTTGGGCAGATTTAATTCGTATTCTTTTTCAAACATAATAAACAATCATTCCATTCGTGTGGTTTTTAAATATCCTAACGGTGATATCATTGTAGCTCCTGATTCATTAGCTTTTCAAACTGAAGTCATGATACCATCCGGTTCTCAGTTTTTTATGATCTCCGGAGTGGATATCTTTGAACCAATTTCATTAACAGCACCCCAGAATTTTGAAATCTCTTCCAATAATACTGTTTGGGAAAGTAGTTTGATCATTTCAACATTTTCTTCAACTCCTGTTTATGTTCGATTCAATCCAAATACAGCCGGAACATTTAACGATTCGATTTCTATTCAGAGTGGAACAACACATGAAAAAGTGAAATTAAGGGGTGAAGCCACAAATCAGATTTTTACAATTTTATCGATGTGTAATGCCGGAGGAACTATTTTACCTAATGGAAATATTTCTGTTTATGAAGGTGATAATCAGACTTTTTCTATAACACCGGATCAGGGATTTATCTTATCTGCTTTGTATATTGATGATGAATTAGTGGAAAATCAACTAACTTACACTTTTTCCAATGTTTCCGATGGACACATCATTTATGCTTATTTTGCAGATCCTACTAAAGTGGATGACAATGCAGAATTACAAGTGTTATTGTATCCTAACCCTGTTCATAATCAATTGAATATTAATTTCATGAATAGTGTTTCTCCACAGATTGACCAAATTCAGGTTTTTGATCCTGCCGGCAAATTGATTGAAACAATATCCATTAAAAATAACAATACAATCGTTGATATGAGCCAATATGCTCAAGGGATCTATTTCTTAAAATTCTACACTAATAAAGGAGTTGTTGCTAAGAAGATTTTTAAACTATAAATCAAATACTCATTTAATATTATATGGCTTATACTATTGATTTTACTAAACTTACCCAATTTGTTAACTTAGAACTCATTGCCAAACAAGTTGTTGAGGGTTTTATTACCGGAATTCATAAAAGTCCAATGCACGGCTTCTCCGTTGAGTTTGCTGAACATAGGCAATATAATACAGGTGAACCAACCAAACATATTGATTGGAAATTATACGCCAAAACCGATAAATTGTTCACCAAACGTTATGAAGAGGAAACCAATTTAAGGTGTCAGTTGGTTATTGATAACTCCTCATCCATGTATTTTCCGGTTCAAAATAGTTATACCTTAGCTTCTCCAAATAAAATATTCTGGTCGATCTATGCTGCAGCAGCTATCATTCAGATTTTAAAAGGTCAAAGAGATGCAGTAGGATTAAGCGTTTTTTCGGACACTTTAGAACTACATACTAGTGCCAGGGGAAGTGAAGCTCACCAAAAAATGATTTATCGGGAATTGGAAAAAATCCTTCAACCTATTGATGTCCATGTAAAAAAGAATTCTATGGTAACGGATACGCTTCATAGAATTGCAGATCAGATACATAGACGTTCCATGGTTGTTATTTTCAGTGATATGTTTGAATCAAACTCAAATGTGGATGAACTGATGTTGGCTTTACAACACCTGAGACATAATAAACACGAAGTGTTGTTATTTCATACTTACGATAAAAAGTTAGAATTTGATTTTGCCTACGATAATAGACTCTATAAATTTTTAGATATGGAAACAGGGGAGGAGATTAAACTTCATTCCAACCATATCCGAGAATATTATAAAACAGCAATCGGAGATTTTTTCCAGGAATTAAAAATAAAATGTGGTCAGTATCAGATAGATATGATCCCCGTCGATATTAATAAAACATTAGATCAAGTATTACTTCCATTTCTTTTAAAACGAAAATAATTTAACGATATGTACTATGTCAAAACTCACAATTACTCAATGGGGCGTGTCAGATAGACCACGCGAAAAATATCTAACGAATGGATTCTCTCATCTTTCAGACGCTGAACTTTTAGCAATACTCTTACGAAATGGCTCTGCTCAGGAGTCTGCAGTAGAGTTAGCCAAAAATATATTAGCATCCTGCAACCAAAGTTTAAACAAAGCAGCCGATCTTTCAGTTAAACAACTATCTGAATTTAAAGGGATTGGAAAAGTAAAAGCGATCACATTGTTAACCGCATTTGAATTAGGAAAAAGGAGAACAGTTGAAAAGGTTAAAGAACAAGATAAAATCTTGTCACCTCAAGATTTGACCCATTTTATGCAAGATAAAAATGCCAATCAACCTCACGAAGAGTTCTGGGCCATTTTTGTTAATCAGAATTCCAATATTTTAGGCACCAGCATCATTGGAAAAGGTGGTCTTACAGCCACTTCTGTGGATGTTCGTATCATTATGAAGAGTGCTTTAGAGTTGTCGGCCACAGGCTTGTTTGTCTGTCATAATCATCCCTCCGGACAATTAAAACCGAGTCAGGCGGACAAAGTTCTAACGCAACAACTGAAAGAGGCTGCAACGCTTTTGAACATTCAATTGTTGGATCATGTAATCGTATATAAAGATCGTTTTTATAGTTTTTTTGAAGAAGATATATTATGAAAAAAATTCTGACTATAGTGGGTGCGAGGCCCCAATTTATTAAAGCAGCAGCATTAAGCAGAGTTATTGCTGC
>DAONEU010000126.1:0-5725 GCA_035403245.1 Bacteroidales bacterium
CCAATAAAAGGAAAGACCATCATTCCGATAATATTTACAATTAGCTGTAAAAGGGCAGAATCGGGAATATCTTTGATGTTTAAGTCAGTCCTAAATTGTTTTAGAATAAAGGAACCAATCACCACCTGTTGCAGTCCCATTCGTTCACTTAACCCCTTCGGATTCATCTGAATCTCATTTAAAATGAATATGGGTAGCTCCGGCTGAGTGCTCAGTAGATCAATGTAGCGATTGGTTAGGTCTTGCAGTTTCTCATCTAAAGTTGTGTTCTCATTGTTGATGAGCCCTTTCATAGATTGAAAGAATAATTGCATGGTTTCCCCCATGATGAGGTCGAATAGTTTCTCTTTACTGCGAAAATAGTAGTTCAGTAAGGCCAGATTAACACCCGCTTCATCCGCAATATCGCGTGTTCTGGTACCTGCATAGCCCTTTTTTTGAAACACTTTCCGGGCTGCTTCCTTGATTTTTTCCTCCGTAGTGGGGTCTTTTTCAGATATTTCCATTTTCTTTGACATCGTTTTAACTTTAAAATTACGCTGCAAAGATATATTAAATATTTGAATAAAACAAATAATTTAAACAAATGATTAAAAATTTGCTAATTAGGGCGAAAGGCCAAGGGCACAAGGGGAAAAGGGAAAGGGAAAAAGTAAGAAGTAAGAAGTAAGAAGTAAGAAGTAATAAGTCCTTCGTCCTTTGTCTTTGATCTTGATAGCACACAGATGACACAGATTGAATTGATGACCACAGATTAGTAATAAGCTAATGTGATAATAAGCAAATAAGCTAATAGTCTTGGTTAAATTATTCGTTTATTATTAGCGCATTCGCGGCTTATTAATTTAAAAAAAATAAATCACAGAGTCTTTTTTTCATTTGTGTACTATTTTGGTTATGGCTTGTCCAGGTTAGATTTTAGATGAAGATCGTCTATAGTTTCGTCCTTTGTCCTTCGTCCTTCGTCCTTTGACCTTTTCAACAGCGAAGCGTTCAACCTTTAAACCTTAAACCTGATAGCTGAAATCTGATAGCTGACAGCTAATGAAAGTACTTCCTGAGAATCTCCGCTTTGGAAGGGCCTAGCAATTCAGTTAACTCCTCCAAAGTGGCTTCTTTGATCTTTTTGACGCTTTTGAAATGACTTAATAGTTGATCCTTGGTTTTGGGACCAATTCCGGGGATTTGATCTAATTCGGACGCGATACTTTTCTTGGCTCTACGCTTCCGATGGTGGGTAATCCCGAACCGGTGCACTTCATCACGAATGGCTTGCAATAGTTTTTGTGATTCCGATTTTTTATCGATATATATGGGCAGCGATTCCCCCACTTTGTAAATGTCTTCGAGTCTTTTTGCGATTCCGACCATCATGATCTGATCTTGTAAATCCAGTTTTGAAAGTGCCTGATATGCTGCCCCTAACTGTCCCTTTCCACCATCAATAATGATCAGATCAGGTAATGGCGTTTTCTCTTCCAAAACTCTGGAATATCTTCTGAAAATCACCTCTTCCATCGATGCAAAGTCGTCGGGGCCCACTACTGTTTTGATATTGAAATGTCGGTACTCTTTCTTGTCCGGTTTTCCATTGATGAAACAAACCATAGCTGCAACCGGCTCATCACCTCCGGTATTGGAATTATCAAAACACTCTATCCTTTCAGGTAGTTGATCCATCCCTAAATCGGTCATGAGCGTTTTTAACACTCTGTTGGCATGTCGGTTAGGATCCACTAGTTCCTCTTGTTTCCGTTTTTCTAAAATGTAAAATTTTACATTTTTTTCTGATAATTCCAGCAATTTCTTTTTATCACCCCGTTGTGGAAAGGTAAAAGTGACTTTATCCAATTTAATTTCTGGGATAAAAGGAACAATGATCTCCTTAGAAAGCGGACCAAAACGTTTTTCAATCTCCACCATCGCCATCAACATCAAATCCTCTTGGTTAAGATCGTTAATCTTGAGCAATTCCAGCGTATAGGCCTGAATGATGGACCCTTCGACAATCCTTAGAAAATTGATATAGGCAGCATCCTCTTCCATGGTTATGGAGAAGACATCGCAATTGGTGATTTCCGGGTTTACAACGACCGATTTTCCTTTGTAAGATTCCAGAATTCCGATTTTTTCTTTGATCAGCTGTGCTTTTTCGAACTCCCAGGCGATGGCATATTGCATCATCTCTTCTCGTAACTGTTTGATCACGTTATTGTTGTTCCCTTTGATGATCTCAATAGCCTTTTTAATATTAGACTGGTACTCCTCTTTTGTAATCAATTGAGCACATGGAGCAGCACATTTTTTGATATGGTATTGCAGACAGGGTCGAGCGTGTTGATTGATCATTTTGCAGGTTCTGATCGGAAAAACTTCGAAAATAGTCTCTAAAAGGGTATGCATAAACCTTCCGGAAGGGTAGGGGCCGAAAAGTTCTTGTTTTGACTTGTCGGGTTGTCGGGTGGCAAAAATACGCGGAAAATCATCTTTGGTGATGGCAATCCAGGGGTAGGTTTTGTCATCTTTCAACATCACATTATAACGAGGTCTGAACTCTTTAATCATGCTGTTCTCTAGCAATAGAGCTTCCCATTCGGTATCCACAACCGTTGTTTGTATGTCAACAATTTTGGTTACCATCACCCGCACTTTTCCTAATTCATGGTTTTTATTGAAGTAAGAAGAGACCCTTTTTTTGAGCACTTTGGCTTTCCCAATATAGATTATTTTTCCGGTTTCATCTAAAAATCGATAAACACCCGGTTTTGTGGGAAGTGTTTTGAGAATGAGTGCGATATGTGGGGATATTGTTGATTTCAATGGATGTCGAGATTATATCTTTTTGAAAAAACGGGATCTGTTTATACTAAATAAATGCAAAATTTATGCAAAGATAGTTAATTTTTGCAACATTCGTCATTTTTACGACCTAAATCGGTCTAAAGAAATGAAAGTTTTGATCATTTTTTTTATATTTGCAACTTCAAAAAAAAACACCTTTAAACAATGAAATTAAACGTTTATATCACCACTTATGCTCCATCAGCTTCCGGAGAAATGGAAGTTGACACTGAAAAAGTTTTAATGCAATCAACCACTTATAATCAAGATGGAAAAGAGGTTTGTCGTGAAACTTTTGACGAAAATATTAATGCTTTTGGGAAAGAGGTTTATGAATACAACGAAAATGGTCAATTGGCTGTTGAAGAGCTCTTTGATCATGAGCAGCAATTGGTTCAAAAAATTGAATACCAGTACAACGATTTGGGGAAAATTACAACCATCACCGAACAATTCGAAGATGCTGAAGAAAAATATATAACCAGAAATAAATATGATGGGGAACATCTTGTTCAAATTGATCATTATTACGACAACGATTTTGATTTTACTGAAAAGAAATATCAATACGAAAAGAATCTATTGATCAAAGAGATTGAATACGATGAATATAATGAAGTGAAAAACATCATCATTTTTAAGTACAATGATAAAGGGGTGCTCATCAAAACAATTCGCGATGAGGTGAAAGAGAAAGATAGAAGAACGTATGAGTTTTTCTATGATGATCAAAATAATAAAGTGAAAGAGTTGATCTACAACTATAAAGATAAATTGATTGCAGCTCAGTATACCAAATTTAACGATCAAAAACAGGAAGTTGAAATTGAGTGGGAAGACTTAGATAATTACAGAAAAACAGTTCAGGAATATAATGGTGATCAACTGGTTAAAGTGGAGAATTTGAATAGAGAGGGTGCCGTTACCAGCAGATCCGAGTTCCAATATGATGATCAAAAAAACTTGATTTTATTAAAAAGATACGAGTTAGAAACGGTTTATACCAAAGAACTTCAACTCACTCAAGAAACTTTTTACGAAAGAGTTTCCTAAAATGAAAAGATTGTTTGTTGCAGTTCCGGTCCAGTTATCCTCCGAGTTTCAAAGTTTATCTCAAAAGATACAAACAGGATTATCACGCGACCAGATTGTGTGGGTAAAACCGGAACTTCAGCATCTAACCCTTCGATTCCTTGGAGAGACACCTGAGTCAAGAATTGATTCAATTAAACAAATCTTGACCAATATCACAAGCTCTTCACCCGCTTTTGATTTGGAGTTAGATAAGATTGGCGTTTTTGGAAGTAAATATGCACCTACCACTATTTGGTATGGATTTAATGAATTTTCTTCTTTTAAAAATTTGTTTGAACAATTGGAACCACAACTCAGAGATCTTGGATTTGATTCTAATTATGGCAATTTTGTGCCCCATCTAACTGTTGGCCGAATCAAAAAGATAGAAAATAAAAAACGATTTACTGAACTTATAACCTCTTTGCAGCCCGAATTTTCCCAAAAAATACCGGTAAAACAACTCCATTTAATTCGCAGTAAATTAACTACATCAGGACCTATTTACACAACATTAGGTACATACAGATTAAAATAAAAAATAGCATGGAACCACAATTTACTTACATTACGGTTGATGATGAGAAGGCCACCCATCTCATTCTGGATCATTTTTTGAAAGATTACGAAACATTAGTCAAAAAAGAGCAATTTTCCGATCCGGTTATGGCTTTATCTTTTATCAATGAAAGTGGGTGTGATCTTGTTTTTTTGGACATTGACATGCCCTATTTGAACGGTTTTGAATTGCTGGATCAAATGAAAAACAAACCTTTAGTGATCATGATTACGGCTCATGCGCAAAAATTTGCATTGAACGGGTATCAGTATATTGACAAAGGGGTGATCGATTTTTTAGAAAAGCCGGTTGAAAAAGAGCGTTTGGATGTTGCAGTTCAAAGATTTTTTAAACTTAAAATTGAAAATTCAGGAATCAACTTACTGGATCAAATTCTAACGGAATCTTCAGATGCCACTATGCAGGTTCAAAAGAAAGATAAGTGGGTTACTATTGAGACCAAAAATATTAAATGTTTATCGGTAAGTGGCAACTATGTGTTTTTCAATACTATTGACGGAGAACATTATTCCAAATATTGTTCCCTAGAGGAAGCCACCCATTCATTACCTGCCGAACTTTTCATACAAGTAAACCGACAACAAGTCGTAAATATCATTCATATCCAATCATACAACAAAGACACGATCAACATAGGGAAAGACCATCTTGGCAGCGAAACACTCATCCCTATCTCCGTCAGGCGAAGACATGAAGTGATCGAACAGATCGAAGCGATCAAGAAAAAAGTAAGAAGTAAAAAGTAAGAAGTAAAAAGTAAAAATTAAGAAGTAAAAGGTTTAAGGGTTTAAGGTTTAAAAGTTTAAAAGTTTAAAGGTTTAAAAGTTTAAAGGTTTAAGGTTTAAAGGTTTAGTGGTGCTTCAACTTTTCAACTTTCAACAGCGAAGCGTTCAACCGTTCAACTTTCAACAGCGAAGCGTTCAACCTTTAAACAGCGAAGCGTTCAACCTTTCAACAGGGTAGCCTCTAGTCCCTTGTCTCTAGTCTCTAGTCTAATTTCACAATTAAAGTGGCACAGTAGGTATTATCAGTGTTGTCGATTACAAGTTCGTGCTTTCCGGGATACAAGAGTTGTAAGCGGGATTTTAAGGTGCATAAACCTTTGGAAGTGGTATCGATGACATGGGATGTGTCGTTCCACTTGGTGTTGATGCAGCTAAAATGTACCTCTTTTTTATGGAGAACTTGTAATGATATCTGAATCTTGCCGGTTCCGTCTTTGTGAACATA
>DAONEU010000127.1:0-2206 GCA_035403245.1 Bacteroidales bacterium
GGGAGATGTTACCTTGGAGGGTTACACTTGGTTACTTTTGGATCGCTTTGGCGTATCTTTCGTTGACTACATTCCAATTGATCATGTTTCTGTAGTTTTTAACGAAATCGGCGCGTTTGTTTTGATATTTCAAGTAGTAAGCGTGTTCCCATACGTCAATGTTGAAGATTGGGGTGCCTTTTACTTGTGCAATATCCATCCATGGATTATCTTGATTTGGAGTTTGAGTTACCTGAAGTTCCCCTTTTTCATCTACAATCAACCAAGCCCAGCCACTTCCGAATTGGGTCATCGCCTTTTGATTGAATTGTTCGAAGAAATTATCTACTGAACCGAAAGCTTTTTCGATCGCTTTCATCAACTCAGCAGATGGAGCACCTGTTTCCTGTGGAGCTAATGCTTCCCAGAACATCAAGTGATTGTAATACCCGCCGGCATTGTTACGAATAGGATTTCCTAACTCGGAAACGATGCTGAAGATAAACTCCATTGAAGCGTTTTTGTAAGGAGTCTCACCGATCAACGCCATAAACTGATTGTAATAGTTTCTATGGTGTCTGTCGTAGTGAATCTCAACTGTTAATGCATCCATGTGAGGTTCTAAACCGTTGTATGCATAAGGTAGTGGTTGAAAAAGGTGTTCAACCGGTTGTCCATTGTATTGTTTCATAGTTTTTGTTTGTTTTTGTGCATTACTTGTTCCTATATTCATGGTTAAAAAGGAGGCAAGCAATACGATGGTTATTAATTTAATTGTTTTCATATTTTGTTTTTGGTTTGTATAAAGATTAGGAGACAACCCCTAACTCTTTGCCCACCTTCACGAACGCCTGGATACATTTATCCAAATGTTCCTGATCATGAGCAGCAGAGAGTTGTACCCTTATTCTTGCTTGGTTTTGTGGAACTACAGGATAATAGAATCCGGTTACAAAGATTCCCTCTTCTTGTAGTTTAGCAGCCATCACCTGTGAAAGTTTGGCATCATATAACATCACCGCACAGATGGCAGATTTGGTTGGTTTGATATCAAAACCTGCATCTTTCATCTTCGTGATGAAATACTCAGTGTTGTAATGTAATTTATCTTGTAATGCATTCGATTTTTGCATGATCTCTACCATCTTGATCCCTGCAGCAGCAACCAACGGAGGGATAGAGTTGGAGAACAAATAAGGACGAGAACGTTGACGTAACATGTCGATGATCTCTTTTTTACCTGTTGTGAAACCACCAATTGCGCCGCCGAAAGCTTTTCCTAACGTACCTGTGATGATCTCTACTTTTCCTCTTCTATCATACAATTCAGAAACACCTCTTCCGGTTTTTCCTACAACACCTGCAGAGTGTGATTCATCAACCATCACCATGGCATCGTATTTATCAGCTAATCTTAAGATCTCATCAAGAGGAGCAACATTGCCGTCCATAGAGAAAACGCCATCAGTTACGATCAAGCGGAATCTTTGAGCTTGTGCATCTTGCAATTGTTTTTCCAAATCAGCCATATCTGCATTAGCGTAGCGATATCTAACCGCTTTACAAAGACGAACACCGTCGATGATAGAAGCATGGTTAAGGGAGTCAGAGATGATTGCATCCTCTTCGCCTAGAAGTGGTTCAAAAACGCCACCATTAGCATCAAAACAAGCTGCATAAAGGATGGTATCTTCAGTACCAAAGAATTCAGCGATCTTCTCTTCTAATTGTTTATGTAAATCACCTGTTCCACAAATGAAACGAACGGAAGCCATACCGTAACCGTGAGTAGTTAAAGCCTCTTGAGCAGCAGCGATGAGTTCAGGATTATTAGCCAATCCAAGATAGTTGTTAGCACAGAAGTTTAATGCTTTAGTACCGTTAGCCAAAGTGATCTCAGCTCCTTGTGGAGAAACAATCACTCTTTCTTTTTTGAAAAGACCTGCTGATTCGATGTTAGCAAGTTCGTTTTGTAGATATTGTTGAAATTTTGAATACATAATATATTTTTTTATTATTTTAATTTTTCTTTAAGTACTGTTAACATGTCGATGGTCATCGCTTCCAATCCGAATTTAGGATTCCATCCCCACTCTTCTCTGGCTACTGAATCATCAAGACTATTAGGCCATGAATCAGCAATCCCCTGTTTCAAAGGATCTACATTGTAGTCGATGGTGAAGTTAGGGATATGTTTTTTGATCTCATTGGCGATGATTTCAGGGGT
>DAONEU010000127.1:2306-5700 GCA_035403245.1 Bacteroidales bacterium
GTATCCTGAGGGGTTTTGTCGGCAGGAGTTTCAGGTCCGAAGGCGCCGATAGAGCTAGGGGTAAAAAGGGCTGTTTTGTATTCGCGAGCCACTTCAAGACAGTTAAGAAGCGCACCCATTCCGATATTCCAACCTAACATAGGGTTAGCTTCAGCGGTAGCAGAAAGGATTGCGGCTAAGTTATAAATAGTATCAATTTTGTATTTTTTAACAGTTTCAGCGATATCATTGATATTAGTTGCATCAATTTTACAAGATGGTCCACCTTCCGACAGTTCACCTTTCAGGGGGAAATGAAGATCAGAAGCAACAATATGTTCACTTCCGTAGATTTTTCGAAGAGTAGGAACCAATTCTGTACCAATTTGTCCGCTTGCACCAATTACTAATACATTTTTCATTTTTTAATTTTTTTAGTGTTGCAAATATAATAAAAATATAATCAAATATAAGATTTTCAGTATTGAAAAAATCTCCATCACTATAGTTGTTATCAATGATGGAGATTTTTTAGTTTTTTAATTTAATCGATTTAAAACATGGAATCGATAAGTGAAACATTTTCGATTAAAATGGTTCGTGATGGGAACTCATTAATCATCATGAAGTCATGAGTGGCAATGAGCACCGTGGTTCCTTTCTTATTGATATCCATAAATAGTTTAAAGATCTCCTGAGAGGTGATCGGGTCAAGGTTTCCGGTAGGTTCATCAGCCAGAATCACTTCAGGATTGTTCAACAAGGCGCGTGCAATACAAACCCGTTGTTGTTCGCCCCCGGAAAGTTGGTGTGGGTATTTGAAATCTTTCGTTGACAAGCCAACCATTTCCAAAACATCCTCAGCCCTTTGAAGCATCTCGTTTTTATTTTTCCATCCGGAAGCTTTTAACATCAACATGAGGTTATCTACCACCGTTCTATCAGCTAACAGTTGATAATCCTGAAAGACTAATCCCATTTTTCTTCTCAAATATGGGATCTGTTTAGCCTTAATGGTTTTGAGATTGTAACCGGCAATCATGGCTTCAGTGCCATTGGCTTTCTCGTCAGCAATCAAGAGTTTCAAAATGGAAGACTTGCCTGTACCGGATTTTCCGATCAGGTAAACCAATTCTCCTTTGTTAATGGACAAGCTCACTTTAGGTAAAATCAAGTATTTTTTCTGATATACATCAACATCTTTCAGAACGATAATGGGTTCTGAAGGAGTAGTTTCTTGATTTTCAATAATTGTTTGTTCAACAGGTGGATTTAAAGTACTGAAATCATTTTCAGTGATTAGGTCTTGAGAATCTTCCATATTGTAAATATATTAACGATCTATTAAGTATCAATTTTTGCGTAATGTGCATTTTGTTCGATGAACTCTCTACGAGGAGGCACTTCATCACCCATCAACATGGAGAATACGCGGTCTGCCTCAAGCAAGTTATCAATAGTTACCTGTCTTAAAGTTCTGAATTGAGGATCCATAGTTGTTGTCCACAACTGTTGCGCGTTCATTTCACCCAAACCTTTGTAACGTTGGATGTGTAATCCGGCTTCATTCATTCCATTATTGGTAAACTCGTCTGTTGTAGCTTTTCTTTCAGCTTCAGTCCATACATAGCGTTCTTGTTTTCCTTTTTTGATCAGATACAATGGAGGAGTCGCGATAAACACGTGACCCATCTCGATCAGTTCTTTCATATATCTGAAGAAGAAGGTCAAAATAAGTGTTGCGATGTGACTACCATCGACGTCGGCATCGGTCATGATGATCACCTTGCCATATCTAAGCTTTTCAAGGTTTAGAGCCTTGCTGTCTTCAACAGTACCGATCGTAACCCCTAGGGCAGTGTAGATATTTCGGATCTCTTCACTTTCGAAGATTTTATGTTGCATGGCTTTTTCCACGTTCAGGATCTTACCTCTCAAAGGGAGGATTGCCTGGAATTTGCTATCTCTACCTTGTTTAGCAGTACCCCCTGCAGAGTCCCCTTCGACAAGATACAATTCACAATCAGCGGAATTTTTAGAGGAGCAGTCGGAAAGTTTACCGGGAAGTCCACCCCCACTAAACACGTTTTTTCTTTGCACCAACTCACGGGCTTTACGAGCGGCATGACGAGCGGTAGCAGCAAGGATCACCTTATTAACGATCTCCTTAGCATCGCGTGGGTTTTCTTCTAAGAAATTTCTAAGCATCTCCCCTACCATCTGATCAACGATCCCCATCACTTCGTTATTTCCTAACTTGGTTTTGGTTTGACCTTCAAACTGAGGTTCCTGAACTTTAACTGAGATAATGGAAGTTAATCCTTCTCTAAAGTCATCACCGGAGATTTCAATTTTTGATTTTTCGATTTTATCGAGCATTTTACTATCGTCGGCATATTTCTTCAAGGTACGAGTTAACGCTCTACGGAAACCGGCCAAGTGAGTACCCCCTTCGATGGTATTGATATTATTCACAAAAGAGTGAATATTTTCGGTAAATGAGGTGTTGTATTGCATAACGACTTCCACCTGAACATTATCTTTATCCCCTTCCATATAGATAGGAGTATCCATAATTTTCTCACGACCGCCATCGAGATACTTGATAAAGTCTTTCAATCCTTCATCAGAGTAAAAAGAATCATGAAGAAACTCACCATTACTACTAACGACTCTTTCGTCAGAAATATCGAGGCGAATACCTTTATTTAAAAAGGCCAATTCTTTCAGTCTGGTAGCGAGTGTTTCGTATCTGTATTCGGTATAGATGAAGATTGAGTCATCCGGTTTAAACCAGATTTTAGTACCTCTAAGATCGGTTTTACCAATTTCTTTAACGGGATAGAGGGGTTTTCCGAAAGCCAGTTCCTGCATATAATGGACGCCATTTCTATAGACTTCAGCTTTAAACTCTTTAGAAAGAGCATTAACGCAGGAGACGCCGACACCATGAAGACCGCCGGACACTTTGTAGGAATCTTTATCGAATTTACCGCCGGCATGAAGAACGGTAAGGACCACTTCGAGGGCAGATTTTTTTTCTTTTTCGTGGTAATCAGTAGGGATACCTCTACCGTTATCGAGGACAGAGACAGAGTTATCGGGGTGAATTGTAACCTGGATATGATTACAATGTCCTGCGAGAGCTTCATCTATTGAATTATCAACAACTTCATAAACTAAATGGTGTAAACCTCTTTCGCCTACATCACCGATGTACATAGCGGGGCGTTTTCTAACGGCTTCGAGGCCTTCCAATACTTGAATGTTATCGGCATTGTAATCTTGATGAGGGGTAACGACCTTTTCTAAATCATTCATAATCATTTCTATATATTCATTTTAAATAACCTGCAAATATACGAAAAAATACCTTTTGTAGGATCAAAAAAAATCACAATTTTCTAGAAAAAGG
>DAONEU010000128.1:0-5596 GCA_035403245.1 Bacteroidales bacterium
GATTCTATTTCATGGTTGTTTTTACAGGAAAAATAGGGAAATCCATAAGCTATGGCTAATTTTTCAAATTCAGGAAATCCTAAATCTCCACTTTCAGAACCGATTCCAATAGGTTTATTCAAGAAAAAGTTTTTTTGTGTTTGACGAATAGAATGGTATCCTTCATTATTGACTACCAATAACTTAACAGGTAATTTATTGGTAATGATGGTTTGGAGTTCCTGGATATTCATTTGCAGACTTCCTTCTCCACTGATACAAAAAACCTCCTTTTCACCATTGGCAACGCAAGCTCCAATCGCAGCAGGTAGATCATACCCCATAGATGCAGCTCCGGAATTCATGATAAATCTTTGTCCATTTTTCATGATAAATGCCTGACTTCCCACAACACAAGCGGACCCATTTCCAACGACAGTGATACAATTTTCTTGTAATTGACTACTTAATTCATGCATAAATGCATAAATATTTGTTTTATCATTGGGTTCATAATGCTTAGGAAGAACAACAGGATATTTTTTTCTCCAAAGGTTACATTGATCGATCCATTGACTATGGTTTTCGATTTTACTCTGTTCCAGTTTGGTGATCAGTTTTTGCATAAATAGCTTAACATCCATACATACAGGAAGATCCACATGTAAAGTGGGCTTTTTGAGTTCTTCAGGGTCTATTTCAACCACAATGGTGTAGGCTTCTCTTGCCCAGGTTTGATAATTAAAACCCACTTGTCTGAAACTTAACCGACTACCCAAAGATAGAACTAAATCTGCATTTTGAATGGCAAAATTACCAGCCCGATTCCCCAACATTCCACCTCTACCCGCATATAAAGTATGATCATTTTTCATTAAATCAATACTATTAAAACCAGTAACAACAGGAATATTTAGCAAATCAATTAATTGTAAAAACTCTTTATGAGCATCAGCAATTCTGATTCCGTTTCCGGCATTGATAACAGGTCTTTTGGCGTTTTTTATTCTGTTGATAATATCTGTCAATAATTCATCAGAAATTTGTCCTGACTTTTCAATAAGAGAGGATGAATCAAACGAAACCAAATCATCTGTTTCAATGATCGCATTTTGAACATTTAAAGGAATATCCAACCAACAAGGTCCGGGTCTTCCGGATTGTGCCAAAAATAGAGCCTTTTCAAGACAAGCCCTTATTTGGTTAGGGTCAATCACCATTTCACTATATTTGGTCATACAACCAATCGCTTTTACAATATCGAACTCCTGGTCACCCATCGCTCTTAAATTCAATCCGGTACTTCTCGCGGTCGTATCAAATCTTACCTGTCCTGAAATGACAAGCATTGGAATGGAGTCTAACCAACTACCCAGGACACCAGTAATTGCATTAGTGCCGCCGGGGCCAGATGTAACACAAACTAAAGCCATTTTATTGGTGATCCGGGCATAACTTTCTGCTGCAATAGCGCAAGCTTGTTCGTGATGATTATAATAGCATTTCATCCCTTCCTGATGTCCAAACGCATCGTTAAGATGCATGGCACCCCCTCCGGTGATCATAAATGTGGTATTAATACCTTTTTCTACGAGAAATTGTGCAATATAATTTGATAATTTTATTTTCATAACTATTCCCAATCGTCGGTTAATAGATTTGTTTCAGATACTTTTTGTTCTAATAGATAGATTTTAAATGATTTAATCATTTCCGGAGGCCCTGATAAAAAATAACAACTATTTGTTCCATGGTTTTCAAATATTTTCTTCATATCGATTTGGCCCACTTCGTTTTCATAGAAAATCGTTGTTTTGTCTTTTATTTGCTCCAATTCATTTTGATAAATATTAAAATCAGGAGATTTGAAACCTACATAGATGAAAGGATTGGTGTATTCGTCAAATGAAGAATGATTAAACAGGGAAAGAAACGGAGTGATTCCTGTACCACCGGCAATAAAAACACAATTTTCTTTGTGATGAGGTTGTGTAAAAAGATTTCCGTAAGGTAGTTTTAACCAAACTTTTGAAAGAGGCTTTAGCTGTTGCTCCATCTTTTGAGTAAAACTTCCTTTTACTGAATAGGTGATTTTTAAAGTATGCTCATCCGGACTACTTTGAATTGAAAAGCAGCGGGATTCGGGCCATTGTCCAATGCCATCATAGTCTGAATCAATCGCTAAATGGAGAAACTGACCCGGATAAAATTTAAACGGTTTTCCTAAAGATGACATAACTAAAGTGTAAATCCCGGGAAACGGGTTCTGAATGGCATCAACTTGAGAAAGATATTTTTTTATTTGCATGTTGATTATATTTGTTTAGAAATAAAATCAGCTAATACCTGTTCTGAAAAATTAAACATTTCTTGAGTTAATCCGGGATAAGTACCTAAGAAAAATGTATTATTCATCACGTAATCTGTATTAATCAAATGATCGGCAATGATCCAGTTTTTATCAATAAAAGCGGGTTGTTTGGTCATATTCCCCGCAAATAAATTACGAGTTTCAATCAATGAGTTATTTAAGTGTTGTGTAATTTGATTTCTACTAAACGGAGCATTCTCTTTAATGGTTACAATGAAAGCAAACCAGGCCGGATCAGAATGTTCTGTTTTTTGAGGAAGAATAAAATACTCCGGATATTGATTGAAAATGGAATACCATCTATTAAAATTCTCTTTTCTTTTTTGACAAAAATCAGGAAGTTTTTTCATTTGAGCGCTTCCAATTGATGCTTGAATATCAGTCATTTTTAAATTATAACCAATCTCTGAATATACATACTTATGATCAAAGCCTATTGGTAAATTTCCAAATTGTTGGGTAAATCTTTTGCCACAAGTATTATTCTCACCACCTGAACAATAACAATCTCTTCCCCAATCTCTAAAGGAACGAACTATTTCAGCCAAGAGAGGATCATTGGTACAAACCGCTCCCCCTTCTCCGGTTGTAATATGGTGGGCAGGGTAAAAAGAGATAGTAGATAAATCACCAAAAGTTCCAGTTTTTTTACCGTTATACTCACTTCCAAAAGCATCACAATTATCCTCAATTAACCATATATTATGCTCTTTGGCTATTTGGACAATGGTATCTAAATCGAAAGGATTTCCTAAAGTATGGGCAATAAAAATACATTTTGTTTTTTCAGTAATTGATCTTTTAAACATCTCAATGTCAATATTGTATGTAGGAATTGAAATGTCAATAAAAACAGGTACTAAATTATTTTGAATGATAGGAGTTACCGTAGCCGGAAAACCGGCTGCAACGGTAATTACTTCATCACCGGGTTTTAGTCTTTTATCTCCAAGTTTTTGAGAAGTTAATGCAGATAGGGCCAAAAGATTGGAAGAAGATCCGGAATTGGTCAATAAGACGTGATCAACGCCTAGAAATTCAGATATTTGTTCAGAAAAATCTTCAGAAAACCGTCCTTCAGTTAACCAAAAATCCAGTGAAGCATCAACCGCATTTGATAATTCTTTTTCATCAAATACTCTTCCTGCATAATTGATTCGACTTATTTCGGGTTGAAAGTTTTTTGGTTCAAATCTTTCTTTATAATATTCAACCGTTTTTGCAATAATTTCTTTTCTAAGTTCGTCTATTTTACTCATTATTGATTTTCAGTTAATTTGATAGTGCTTCGTTATAAAAAAATTGATCAATCTGTTCATTCATCAATGAGATAACAGGATCTCCATTGTAATATTTTTTATACCAATCTAAACTCATTTCTAATGCTTGATGGGCATTTAGTGTGGGTTTCCAATTCAGTATCTTTTCTGCTTTTGTGATATCAAGAGATAACAATCCGGCTTCATGAGGTTGATTCTCCAATTCTGGAAAAACAAACTCTCCATGGCCCCAAATTTGAAGTGCTTTTTGGGTCATCTCTTCAACCGTTAAAACATCATTGGAGTAGGGACCAAAATTAAAACTATCCCCATATAAAATAGGATTTTTGGTCATTTTAGAGGCTAAAGTCAAATATCCGGAAAGTGGTTCCAATACATGTTGCCAGGGCCTGACCGCTTTCGGATTTCTGATCTCAATGGGTTTGTTTTCAGATAAGGATCTTACAATATCAGGAATCAATCGGTCAGGAGCCCAATCACCACCACCGATTACGTTACCTGCTCTTCCGGATCCAATTGATTTTGGATATTTAGGAAAAGTATATTTTGAAAAAAATGATTTTCGGTAAGAGTCAATGATGATTTCAGCAACAGCCTTACTGGCGCTATAAGGATCATGTCCCCCTAATCGATCAGACTCTTTATAGGCTTGACCCGTTTCATTATTTTCATAAACTTTGTCAGTGGTAATCATAACCCCAATACATGATTTTTGAAGTATTCTGATTCCATCCAAGACATTAGCCGTTCCAATACCGTTTACTTCAAATGTTTCTGCTGGAATTTCATAAGAAGTTCTGACAATAGGTTGAGCCGCTAAATGAAAGATATAATCAGGCTGAAAATCTATTATGGATTGATGTAGTTTTTTAGCATCACGAATATCTCCAATAATTGATTTACATAGGTGATCTCCACCAATAACATCATATAAACTGGGTTTGGTCTGAGGTTCCAGAGCATAACCCATCACTTCAGCACCTAATCTGTTTAACAGAGTAAGAAACCAAGATCCTTTAAATCCAGTATGTCCAGTTACAAATACTTTTGCATTTTTGAACATCACAAAGGAGGGGTCTTTTATAGAAAGAGGATTGTTATATTCTGAAAATGGATTCAATAATTTACTCATGTGTTTTTGTATTGTTTACCATAATTTCCAGGGTGCATCACCAGTTCCCCATAAACTTTCTAAATTGTTTTTATCTCTTTGGGTATCCATACAGTGCCAAAAACCGACATGATGGAATCCGCTCATTTGACCTTGTTCAGCCAGAGTCTCAAAAGGGCTTCTTTCTAAGATGGTTGTGTCATCTAATAAATAGTCAAAGATTTGAGGTTCAAAAACCATAAACCCTCCGTTGATCATTCCCCCATCTGTGTTTGATTTTTCTCGAAATGATTGAATTAAACCGGTTTTATCCACTTCAATGATTCCAAAACGTTGACCGGGGTTTATAGTCGTTATGGTAGCAATTTTCCCCTTTTTCTGATGAAATTGAAGTAATTCCGGAATGTTAATATCGGCAACGCCATCCCCATAAGTCAACATAAAAGGCTCATTTCCAATGTATTTCTGAATTCTTTTCACACGACCACCCGTCATGGTATCCAATCCTGTGTCAACAACAGTAACCTTCCATGGTTCCACTTCTGTTGCATTTAGAATGGTCATTTTATTTTCACTAGTGAAATCAAAAGTAACATCACTCCGATGCAAATAATAATCTGCAAACCACTCTTTGATGACATATTGTTTATAACCACAACAAATGATAAAATCGTTAAATCCGAAGTGAGAATAGATTTTCATGATATGCCAAAGTATTGGTTTATCACCAATACCAAGCATAGGTTTGGGTTTTAAATGACTTTCTTCACTAATCCGGGTACCGTATCCACCCGCTAGAATGACAACTTTCATAAGAACATATTTTAACACGCAAAGATACGAAATAATGTAACA
>DAONEU010000129.1:0-2876 GCA_035403245.1 Bacteroidales bacterium
GTACTTTTTCTGGATGAACCGACAACAGGTGTTGATGCTGTTTCCAGAAAAGAGTTTTGGGAGATGTTGCAACGATTGAAAAAACAGGGAATCACGATATTGGTTTCCACCCCTTACATGGATGAGGCAAACCTGTGTGATCGGATCGCTTTGATCCAAACCGGTAAGGTATTATCGATCGACACGCCCCATAACATCACTTCCGGATACCAAAACAAACTTTATTCGGCTAAATCGGAATCGATGAGTACACTGATTCGTGATTTGAGAGCACTTCCTACAGTGAATACCTGTTTTTCCTTTGGGGATTCCCTCCATTTTACCTTAAAAGAGGAACATTCGGAAATTTTAACTTTAAAGGAGAGTCTTTCCAAACATATTAATCTGGAAATCAAAATAATAGATCCCTCCATTGAAGATTGTTTCATTCAATTTATGCATTCATGAAAGAGAATATTGTAATAGAAACGGAAAACCTAACCAAAAAATTTGGGAGCTTTACTGCCGTGGATCACATCTCGTTTGTGGTCAAAGAGGGGGAAATATTCGGATTTTTGGGAGCCAATGGAGCCGGAAAGACAACAGCAATGAAAATGTTATGCGGTTTATCGGGCCCCACTTCTGGAAAAGCCACGATTGCCGGATATGACATTTATCAAAAGGCTGAACAAATCAAACAAAGAATCGGGTATATGAGTCAGAAATTCTCTTTATATGAGGACCTTACGATCATTGAGAATATCCGATTTTTCGGAGGAATCTACGGATTAAGCTCAAAACAGATCAAAGAGAGAAGTCAGGCAATCATTGAAAAATTAAATTTAAGTGACTCTCAAAACAAGCTTGTAAGCTCCATTCCATTGGGATGGAAACAAAAGCTGGCCTTTTCTGTGGCCATTCTGCACGAACCCAAGATTGTATTCTTAGATGAACCCACCGGCGGAGTAGATCCTGTAACACGCCGACAGTTTTGGGATCTTATCTATGAGGCTTCTGATCAAGGAATTACGGTTTTTGTTACCACTCACTATATGGATGAAGCCGAGTATTGCAATCGTGTTTCAATCATGGTGGATGGTGCCATTAAAGCATTGGACACCCCAAAAAATTTAAAACAATCGTTTAGTGTTTCCTCCATGGAAGAGGTTTTTTATCAACTGGCTCGTGGAGCACAAAGAAAAAGTGATTAACTATGAAACAACTATTTGCATTTATAAAAAAAGAGTTTTACCATGTATTCCGCGACTGGAAAACATCGTTGCTCCTATTCGGACTTCCGGTGATTCAAATTGTTTTGTTCGGTTTTGCCCTTTCCAATGAAGTTAAAAATACAAAAATTGTCGTTTGTGACTACGCCAAAGATGCAGGGAGTCAACGAATCATCCAAATGCTCGAAATCAGCAATAACTTTGAAATTGAGAAAGCTGTAATGGATGAGAAAGCGATTGAAAAAACTTTTAAAGAGGGAAAAATCAAATTGGCATTACTGATCCCTGCTCATTTTTCTGAAGATCTAACCCATCTGAATAAAGCACAGATCAGAATCATTGCTGATGCCTCTGACCCCAATCTGGCCACCACTTTAACCAACTATGTTACCTCTATCATTATGGGGTATCAAAAAGAACTTCTAGGCAACAATAGTATCCCTTTACAAGTCAATCATGAAATCAGAATGTTGTATAATCCTGAGTTGAAAGGGGCAACCAATTTTGTGCCGGGAGTAATGGCATTAGTTTTGCTGTTGGTTTGTGTATTGATGACCTCTGTTTCCATTGTAAAAGAGAAAGAGATGGGAACCATGGAAGTACTTTTGGTATCACCACTTCATCCATTCAGAGTGATTATTGCCAAAGCGCTCCCTTATCTGGTCCTTTCCATCATCAATCTTTCTGTGATCATACTGCTGAGTGTCACGTTATTAGGACTACAAATAAATGGTAGTTTACTCCTCCTTTTTGGAATCAGTATTTTATTTATTCTGTGTGCGTTATCGATTGGTTTATTGATCTCCAATATAACGCAATCACAACAAATTGCGATGTTAATCTCCTTGCTCGGGATGCTTTTGCCCACACTTTTGTTGACCGGTTTTATGTTCCCTGTTGAGAATATGCCGATCGCTTTGCAATGGATTTCCAATATTGTTCCTTCAAAATGGTATTACATCATGATTAAATCGATCATGATTAAGGGACTTGGGTTCAGCGCCATCTGGAAAGAAACGCTCATTTTGTTCGGGATGACCTGTTTCTTGTTTTTCATGAGTATTAAAAAATTCAAAATCCGTTTAGCATGAAAACATTAAGGCACTTACTTGTAAAAGAGTTCAAACAGATTTTCAGAAATAAAATGATGTTATTGATCATTTTCGTTGCTCCTGTTTTACAACTTTTGATTTTACCATTAGCTGCAGATTTTGAGATTAAAAACATCAATATTGCTATTGTAGACCACGATCACTCCCCTATTTCCAGACAATTGAGATCCAAGATAGAGTTCTCCAACTACTTCAAATTGGTCAGTGTAAGTGATTCTTATGCTTACGGTTTGCATCAGATTGAAAAGGATAAAGCGGATCTGATCTTAGAGATTCCTAGAGGATTTGAAGCCAATTTGTACCGGGAAAACAAACAATCTTTATTCTTAGCTGTTAATGCTATCAATGGCGTAAAGGCGGGTGTTGGTGGTGGTTATTTGAGTCGGATTATCAGCGATTTCAACCGGGAAATCCAGTCAAAATCGGGATTAAACAGTCGTAACAGTTCCATTCCGACTATTGAAATCAGTAGTACGAATTGGTTTAACTCCAATTTAGATTACCAAACTTTCATGGTACCGGGGATTCTGGTTTTATTAGTCACGATGATTGGAGC
>DAONEU010000129.1:2976-5553 GCA_035403245.1 Bacteroidales bacterium
CCGATAACGATTTTGCGGATTGGGATGTTTCTTTGCGCTTTTTCGCGCGCCATTTCAGCAATTTTGGCTAAGCCACCGCAACAAGGCACTTCCATAATCATCAAAGTCATGGTATTGATTTGAGCCTGGTCGATTAAAGTAACCAATTTTTCAACATAACGTTCCGTATTGGCATCCAATTTAGGGCAAGCGATAGCTAACTTTTTACCTTTCATGTATTTTGAATGGAAATTACCGGCAGCGAAAGCGGTACAGTCGGCAGCTAACAATAGGTCTGCTTCCTGGAAGAATGGAGCAGCCGGGTTCACCAAGTGCAATTGAACCGGGAAGTTACCGAGTTCGGAAGCTTGGTCCACAGATGCTGTATGCATTTCAGGTGCACTCTCTTTTTTCAATTCTCTGGCCATGGAACCGGGACAACCACAAGCCATTGGTTCATCTTTTCCAGCTAATATATCGTGAGCTGAAACAGTTGGTCTATGGTGTTCATGAGTTGTTGGTTTTGATTCTTGAGTTTCAGTTTTTGGAGTAAATGTAGAATTTTCAGGAGCATCTTCCAGGGTTAAAGCACCGGTAGGACAATCTCCGATACACATCCCAAGACCATCACAATAGTCCTCGCGAACCAATTTAGCTTTTCCATTGATGATTTGTAATGCATTTTGATGACATCCACTTGCGCAAGATCCGCAACCGATACATTTTTCTTCGTCTATTTTAATGATTTGCCTTTTCATATTTTTTGTTTTTTAATTTGTTCGTTTTGATGATGCAAAAATATAGTCAATCTGATCCCTGAAATTGTAATGTTTATTACATTGAAAACAAATCAAAATTCAATATACTGCCATTTTGTCATTATCATTTTTATAAATGTATGTCATTTTGTCATTATACTGAGAAATGTGGACTTTATTTATTTTATTCATTTTCATATACTTATAATTTATAAAACCGACAAACATGAATCAAGGCACACCATTTGTTTATAAAGTGCAGAAAACAAAAACAAAAAAAATAATAACAACAAAAAATTGAATGCCATGACACTAGTAAAATTTAGAAATCCGCGTTACATGTTCTTTGATCAATTCTTAGGGAACGATTTTTTAGGAGGAAAAGAGGAATCACAATATCCTCAGTTTGCTCATCCTGCTACTAATATTACAGAAGATCAGGAAGGGTATAGAATCTATATGGCGGTACCGGGAATTGAAAAGGAGAACATTAAAATTGATTTAGAGAAAAATCAACTAACGATCTCTTATCAAGGGAAAGAAAGTGAATCAAAAGTAAACTATTTGAGAAGAGAGTTTAACACAGAATCCTTCAGCAGAACGTTTTTGATATCTGATAAAACAGTACCTGAACAAAGCAAAGCGACATACAATAACGGTATCTTAACAATATTTATTCCTAAGAAAGAGATGAATGAGATATCAACTATTAGAAACATCAAAATACAATAACCATAAAAAACAAGGAGGTAATTATGTCACTCGTAAAAAGAAATGAAGATTATCCAATGTGGCCTTCCATTTTCAATGATTTTTTTGGAAGAAATTTCTTAGATTTCACATCCAGAAATTTTTCAGCCACCAACACCACCCTTCCATCGGTTAACATCATGGAAGATCAAGATCAGTTCATTGTTGAATTGGCAGCTCCGGGTTTTGAAAAAGAGGACTTCAAAATTGAGCACAACAACAACGTATTAACGATCTCCTCTGACAAGAGGGTAGAAAATGAAACCAAAGAGGGAGAATGCTACAGCCGCAGGGAGTTCAGCTATCAATCATTCAGTAGATCGTTTACATTACCCAACACCATTGAAAGTGAAAAGATCAACGCTAAGTACGAAAATGGTATTTTAAGGGTAATGTTACCAAAAAGGGACGAAGCCAAGCCAAAACCTGCTATTCAGATCAACATTGAATAATCAAAAAAAGGGAATCTTCTAGAGATTCCTTTTTTTTTGTGTTTTTTTACGATTTTTGTTTTGTTACACAATATTTGTTATCTTTGCATGTTAAATCAGTAGATATTATCAATTCATCGAGTAATAACATTAAAACAAAAAAGTATGAAACGATACCTTTTATTTTTGTTTTGTTTAGCCTCTTTTTCCATGTATGGACAAGTTGTGTTTGAGCTTATTTCGTTTAACAAATTAGTTGATATTAAAGGCTCTGATCACATGATTGCTTTAGAAGTAAATACAAATAGCTTAGGTGATATCAACAGCATGAGTATCATATTCATAAACACTAAAACAGGTGAAGCTAAAATTGCAGATTTTGCCAAGGAATATATCATTCAGGATTTCAAACAGGTAAAAATTGATAGTTTGGGTATAAACACAGTACTGGCAACAGTCAGGATGTTTGATCTTGACATGAATGGACGTATCAACACAAAAGACCCTATTACGCTTGTCTCTTTAGGCGTTGATGGTGAAACAAAGGATATCATCACATCCAAAAACTTCAGTGTTCGGGTATGGGAAGTCAATGAACAAAACGGAACCCTAGTCATCAGTGGTTATTATGATAACGACAGAAACGGACGGTATGACCC
>DAONEU010000130.1:0-4017 GCA_035403245.1 Bacteroidales bacterium
GGCTGAAAACTGAGTGATGATTTTTATATTTTCTTACCTTTGTGAACTTTGCGTTTAAGACTTTGCGAACTTTGCGTTGAAAATTAGTTTAAAAAAACGATGTTTTTTTGTGCCATAGTTTGAAGCCGGAATGCCGAAATAGTGAAAAGTTTTGCAAATTAGTTTATTTTAAGCGAATTGCAAGTCTGTAGTCTGTAGTTCATTTTTCATTCATTCGTGGTTTTTCGGAGCACAAAGTCACTCAAAGTTAAAAAAAAGTTTCACAAAGTTATAACTTCAGTTACTTTGTGCAAACTTTGAGAAACTTAGTGATCCAAAAAAGAATCCGTTTAAATCCGCGATCCTATCTAGGACGAAGGACAAAACACCAAAGACAAAGATCTTCATTCTTCATTATTTAAGATCCCAGGGCTCCGCCCCTCTGAATGATCACACTGCAATCATCTGCTACAAAGATGTCACTCCTACGGAGCTGAGAATGTCGACAGTTAGCGGTCGGCAGCCAACAGACGAATGAAAAATGAAAAATAAAATATTTTGTGCATTTCCAAACTAACCGCGTCGAACGTTTAACATCGAACGTCGAACTTCTCCTGTCTCTTGTCACCCGTCTCTAGTCCGCATTAGGTCGGATGGTGCCGGAATGCCCTGATTCATTATATTTTGTCTAATTCTTCTAACAATGCAAAACGAGAAGGGTATTTCTTCTTTAGATTTTCAATCAAAGTAATGACGGTTTCTTTTGGTCCCCATTTTTTCATTCTACGAATACATCTGCAAATCAATTGATAGTGATCTCTACCGACGTTGTTTTTCATATACTCCTGTATCCATTCAGCATATTTAGTGCTTAACTCTGAAGGATATTTGGAACTTAGTATTTTTTCATAAACTTCTAAATTCCGTAAATAATTTGTTTTTTGAGCTATAGCTAACAGATCCGCCCACCTCTCTTCCTTGGTGAAAATAGTAAACAATAACTGTTCATTAGATTCAAAATTTTTTGTTTGTATTTCAGAAATCAAAGTATCTAAAAAAATATCCCATTCTTGAGGAGCAATATTACTTTTTAAAATGGTTAAATAATCCGGAATGCTATCTTTTGAATGTAACAATAAATAGGTGGCATATTCTATAATTTTCTTGGAATCATTTTGAATTTTTGAAATATCTAAAAGATGTTTATACCATTTTAAATCGTTTCTATTCCATTGATCTTTAGAATCTTCTATGCCTTTATGGGCGTAATTTATGGCTTTTTCAAAATCCCCTTTTCTGATAGCAAACTGAAGCGCTTCTTCCAGCAACAATTCGTTTTGTAAGTTTTTTTCTAAAAATTGTATCGTTTTCTCTTCCCCCTGGGTTTTATGAATGATGTCAAATTGAATTTTTTGAATTTTTTCAATATGATAATCTGATTTTTTTACTGTGTTTGTTAAGTTTAATAATATTTCTCCTTCTTGTTCAGTTTTTAATAGATCAACAGCTAACCCAATAATATCTAAATCGTGACTCCATTCGGAGAATTTCTTCGACTTATAAATTTCTGTGCAATAATTGAAAAATATGTTTCTAAAATCTTCCGGAATTTCAGATGTCGCAATATTCCATAAGGATAAGAAAGCATCGTCAACACATCCTCCCATGGCACCATAACTATCATCAGATTCATTAAATATTCCAATCAATGATTCAATAACCGCTGTTAATATATTATAAGCAACGATCCAGTTTTCAGTTTCAATGAATTCTTCTGCTAAATCGACAAATTTACGGGTTTCGGATGCTACATAATATGAACTTGATCTGTCAATGAAACCATATCGCCGTTTCGCTTTTTTTAAAATAGCTTGAATCTGTTTTACATAATATTCCTTGGAATCGTTGATTTTTGGTGGCTTGAAATGGGCCATGAAATCTTTTCTGAATCCCGAATCCTGTTTACTGAATTCTAATAGGTATTTTTTTAAATTTTCATGTGAAATTTTATTCAATGTCTCTTCAAATTTTTCAAAAACAGTTTTGGTGGAAGATTTTGGTTTTAATGCATCCAGACTAGTGGTTTTTGCCTTAGCTTGAATATTCAACTCATCTTGTTGCATGTAAAATAAAACGGCTGCAATATGTTTACATACAGGTCCAATATCGTAAGGACAGGAACAAGTTTTGTCCACAATCTTACCATTTTCAATTTCCAACTTAACAATATAATTTTCTGATCCTTCAACAGTTGCTTCAAATTGCCCTTTTGAGATCTCTTCACAATCAATGACTCTATTATTTTTAAAATAGGACAATCCTTTTTTTAAAATGGGGGCTTCAATCCAATCTTCAAATCGATTTAAAGGTATATTCATGAGTTTTTTCTGCAAAAATACGGAAAGTTTAAAAATGTTAAAAATAAAGTTAGATTTTATTGGATAAATTATGTTTCAATGTCAATTTTTGATTCAATTTTTAAATTTTTTTGAACAATACTTCAAATAAATAACTATTTTTGCACCAATAAAACCCATAATATCAAAAATTTATATTATGGGAAACTTTAACCTAAAAATAAAAGAATCATGAAAAAAATATTTTTTTATTTAGCATTGATTTTAGTAATGATTTCTTGTTACAAAGACGAAATTCCCAACCAATCAAAAATCAATTTATCGTTCATTGTTTTTGATGAAAATATACTTAAATTGATAAATATTAATTTAGAAACTACTGTACAACATAAGCATCCTGTAAATTGTTATATAACAGCTACCTCTACTTTTGAACGCCCTACTTTGTCATTAGGTTATTATGATTGTAATGGATTTTTTAAATTAGTTAATCCTATTACCGGAGTCTTAACAAACGAAATATTCTTAAACGAAATCGTTTGTTATACTGTAATTGACAGTAAACAAAAATGTTTAATTGGTCGAATACTCCAAAGTGATTCAAGTCAAATCATCAAAGTGAGTTTGGAAAGTGGTGAAATCATCGCTAAAAATACTATCCATTTTGACCATACCATTTATAATTATATATATTTCTTCAATCAAAATTTAAATAGATATATGTTGATCACTACAGATAATATATTACGCTATATTAATCCTGACAATGGTATGACAACAAAAAGTGTTTATCTCGAATCAGTCGTTTTTCCTAGTTTTTTTGATGAAAAACATAATAGAATAATTGGCTTAAAAAAACAATACGGCAACACTTTCAATATTGTAACGATTAATGCATCTACTGGAAAATTGTTAAACAGCGTAGAAGTATCAGAACATTTTAGATATGATCAGTATAATGCAGATTATGATCCTGTAACCAATTCTCTTGTTGTTGAATCGTTTGAACAATATTCTACAGACAATTACATCAAGTTTATTAATATCGAAACCGGTAAAATTGTAAAAAGTTACAAAATCCAATATCCCTTCTCTGAGTTTTTTATTTGGCGAAGTGAGTAAACTAATCTGCTAATTGTAAAATTCATTTGCTAATTTACTAATTTGCTAATTTGCTAATTTTTTTTTATCTTTGTGGAATGAAACATGAATGTATAGATTGCCCGTATAAGTCGAATGCAGCTAAAACACTGGATGAAAATGGTGTTGCAAAGCTTACTTCGAACCATGTAGCCGTTAGTTTTGCTAAGGGAGATACCATTATCAAACAAGGAAACTATACGACCAATGTCGCTTTTTTAAGAAGTGGCTTTGTGAAAATTCATATTTCAGGTCCATCCGGGGAACATATCACCCGATTGGCAAAAGCGCCTACTCATCTAGGATTGCCCACCACTTTTGAAGTGAATATCAACCAATATTCAGTCACAGCAATTTCGGATGTGGAGGTTTGTTTTATTGATTTTAGAACATTTCTATCCTTCTTACACGAAAACACAGCCTTTTCCTATCAAATTATTTTAGAGTTATGTAATAACGAATTGGAGTCTTACAGAAGATGTGTGAACAGAACACAAAAGCAGACCCGAGGGAATGTGGCCGATATTCTTCTGGAGTTTTC
>DAONEU010000130.1:4117-5548 GCA_035403245.1 Bacteroidales bacterium
AAAAAAAGCAACCTTTTGGGTTGCTTTTTTATTTATAGATTTTTAGAATCTACTTATTTTTTAAGATTGTGTTTTTTAACAAAATCTACAAGAACAGTTTCTAAAGTTGGAGTTCCAATTTCTTGAAGTTCGTATCCGATTTTAACAACTGGTTGTTTGATGTTTACAAAACGTGGAAGGTCAATTGGAGTACCAATAACTACTGCATCACAAGGAGTGTTAGCGATTGTTTGTTCTAAGTCTTTCATTTGAGCATCACCGTATCCCATAGCTGGAAGTAATGTTCCAATGTTTGGATAATGTTCGAAAGTGGTTGTTAATGAACCAACAGTGTATGGTCTTGGGTCGATTAGTTCAGTAGCACCATATTTCATAGCAGCAACAGTACCTGCACCGATTTTCATTTCACCGTGAGTTAAAGTTGGACCATCTTCAACAACTAATACTCTTTTTCCTTTGATTAGTTCTGGTTTGTCAACAGTTAATACAGAAGCAGCATCAATCATGATCGCTTTTGGATTAATTCTAGCAAGGTTAGCTCTAACTGTATTGATATCAGCTAAAGAAGCAGAGTCAATTTTGTTAATAACGATAACGTCAGCCATTCTAGCAACTACTTCACCTGGATAGTAGCTAACTTCAGCACCTGGACGCAATGGGTCAGCAACACCTACATATAAATCTGGAGTATAGAAAGAGAAGTCATTATTACCACCATCCCAAAGGATAATGTCACAACCATCAGGATCATTTTCAGCAGCACGAACGATAGCTTCATAATCAACACCTGCATAAATTACATTTCTTTTTGTAACTACGTGTGGTTCATACTCTTCCATTTCTTCGATTGTACAGTTGTGTTTTTTAAGATCTTCAACAGTAGCAAATCTTTGAACTTTTTGTTTGTTCAAATCTTGATCGTAAGGCATTGGGTGACGGATAGCAACCACTTTAAGTCCCATACCTACCAAATACTCGATAATTCTTCTTGAAGTTTGAGATTTTCCACAACCAGTACGAGTTGCACCAACTGCGATAACCGGTTTAGTAGATTTGATCATGGTGTCGTTAGGTCCCATTAAAGTGAAATTAGCACCTGCAGCATTTACGATTGCACTTACACCCATAACATAAGCATAAGGTTTATCACTGTATGCAAAAACACACTCGTCAACATTGAATTTTTTGATTAATTCTGGAAGTTCAGATTCTTTATAAATTGGAATACCACTTGGATAAAGATCTTCACCTGCTAATTCTTTTGGATAAGGTCTTCCATCGATTCCAGGGATTTGTTCAGCTGTAAAAGCAACAACGTTATAATTAGCGTTGTGTCTGAAATACGTATTGAAGTTGTGGAAATCTCTTCCTGCCGCTCCAATAATAATCACGTTTCTTTTCATAAAATTTTGATTTTAAGTTATATAAATA
>DAONEU010000131.1:0-1862 GCA_035403245.1 Bacteroidales bacterium
TGAAACAAAGTGTTCAAAATGCATCTTATGAACAAAAAGATCCATTATTGATTTACAAATTGGAATCTTTCAATCTTTTTGACACTTTATTAGCGAATGTAAACGAAGAAATTGTATCTTTCCTCAACAAGGGAGGTTTACCAATGGCTGAAAATCCACAAATGAGAGAAGCTCAACTTCCTGAATCTGATGCTAAAAAGCTACAAACCGGAAGACAAGAAGTGGGTTCAGGAAAACAAATAACTCAAGGTGGAAAAGGGAGCGCTCCAATTCGCGTTGAAAAGAAAGTGGGAAGAAACGAACCATGTCCTTGCGGAAGTGGTAAAAAATACAAGAATTGTCACGGTACTGATATGTAATCAAACCTGACGATGCCCAGAGTTATTCTATCGGTTACCAATGATCTGTTTAGTGATCAGAGAGTGGACAAAGTTTGTACCACTTTAACCGCTATGGGTTTTGATGTTTCTTTGATAGGACGAAGATATAAAGATTCCCCTGAAATTGCCAAACGAGCTTATCGTACTATTCGGTTACACCTTTTTTTCAGAACAGGTCCCCTATTTTATGCTGAATTTAATACACGTTTATTTTTCTGGTTGCTGTTTCACTCTTTCGATATTTATGTAGCTAATGATTTGGACACATTACTTCCAAACGTTTTGGTTTCCAAGTTTAAAAGAAAAAAACTGGTTTATGATGCTCATGAATATTTCCTAGGAATTCTAGAAATTCAACATCGACCAAAGGTAAAGAAAGCATGGAGTATCATAGAAAAATTCTGTTTTCCAAAATTGGAAAAAGTGATCACTGTAAGCCAATCAATCGCTGATTTATACCATGAACAATATGGAAAAGAGGTGAAAGTTGTTCGCAATATACCTGTATTACAAAAAAATACGCTAACAAATAAAAATGAAATCAGAAAAGAATTGGGGTTACCTATTGACCAATCGGTCATCATCTATCAAGGAGGTGCCATTCATCGGGATCGGGGAGGTGAAGAGATCGTAGAAGCTACACCTTTTATTGAAAACGGTATAGTTCTTATTGTTGGTCAGGGAGATATGGTTCCCGACCTTCAAAAACGAGTTCAGGATATGGGCTGGCAGGATCGGGTGATTTTTACCGGACGAGTAAAACCAGAATTACTTAGAAAATATACTGCTGCATCTGATATCGGAGTCACTTTTGACAAAAATGTGAGTCCAAACCACTATTACAGTTTACCCAATAAGTTATTTGAATACATCCACGCCGGAATTCCAATTGTTGCTTCCAATCTACCCGAACGTAAACGAATTATTGATGAGTATGGTGTTGGAGTTGTTTTAGATGATTTATCCCCTGAAAATGTTGGAAATACCATCAATAATATGCTACAGGAATCCTCTAAAATGGAGCAATTCCGACAAAATTGCCGGAACGCCGCATTGAAACTGAATTGGCAGGAAGAAGAGAAAATTTTACAGGAAATATACTTTGAAGTAAAAAGTAAGAAGTAAGAAGTAAAAAGTAAGAAGTAAGAAGTAAAAAGTAAGAAGTAACAGCTATCAGCTATCAGCTATCAGTTTTTTAGTTTTTAGTTTTTAGTTATTAGTTATTAGTTATTAGTTTTAGCTGATAAATTTTATGCATTGTGATACAGCGTTTTCCACTGTGATCTTTTCTTAGAAAAATCGTGATAAAACAAAAAGAGGTGCCCCAAAAGAACACCCCTTTTTAATTTTTTATAGTAAAAAGTAACACTATCAATCCCCAGTCACCAGTCTCTTGTCCCCAATCACTTATTACTTATTACTTTTTACTTATTACTTTAAAATCGCTTCCGCCATCTCTTTCCCCAACTGATACGCTTCCTG
>DAONEU010000131.1:1962-5512 GCA_035403245.1 Bacteroidales bacterium
ATCTTTGAACAAATAGGTCAATTGAACCGGCATGATCAGGTTCCATGTGATGAACAATAAGGTAATCCACTGATCTTCCTTGAAGAACAGCTTCTAAATTGGAGAAATAGGTGCCTGCGACTGTAGCTTCAACAGTATCAACAACAGCAACTTTCTCATCCATAATAACATAAGAGTTATAAGTAACCCCATTTGGAAGGGGTAGATAGTTCTCAAATGCTTCTTTTTGGCGATCATTCACGCCAATGTAAAAAATTTTATCAACAATTTCTTTTAAGTTATACATAATATTTATTAGTTTTTGATTTCATATAAATATAAAACAACCACAAGGAATCCATTGCGAAATACAGAGAAAAACTGTACATCAATTTAATCCTAAGTGGTTATTTTATGATCCGTATAATTGGAATTCAATTATTCAGCTTCGAATTCATCTTTTCCTACGCCACAAAGTGGGCAAGTCCAATCATCAGGAATTTCTTCAAATGGAGTTCCAGGAGCGATTCCGTTATCTGGATCACCTACTTCAGGGTCATAAACATACCCACATACAACACATACGTAATTCATAATAGTTTCTGTTTTTAATGATTAATATTTATTTTAGTATCATGGCGCACCTATAGTTTAATCAACAGATGCAAAATATTTCATAAATTGAATTCTTTCGTATTCTTCCGGATTTTCAACTTTATCCATGCTCAATTTACCGGTAAAGTCTGATAAAGTTTTATATCCATTCTGATCCATCCAGGCAGAAATCTCATCTTTAATGGTTTGAATCACAGACAGATCTTGTTTGTACAATACACTGGAAATCTGAACTGCTTTAGCACCGGCTAATAAAAATTTTACAGCAGTTTCTCCATTGAAAATACCGGTTGTAGCCACAATGTCATGTTTTAATTTTCCGGACATAATGGCAGTCCATCTTAATGTTTCAGGATAATCACTGGAAAAGGAAAGAACATGAGATTGAACAATTTTTTGTTGATGTATATCAATATCAGGACAATAGTGTTTGTTAAACAAAACAAATCCTTTAACAATATTATAGCGATCAATGGCTCTTAACAGATGTGCTAAACCACTAGAGTTATTGCTTACTTTAATGGTAACAGGAATGGTAACAAATTCATTAATCTTTTTGATAATATCAAAATAGATTTTTTCATTCTGTTCTGCTGAATAATCTGGATTAGTTGAAAGAATGGAAATATTTAACTCAATCGCATCTGCTCCGGCTTTTTGAATCTCTTTGGCAAACTCAATCCATTCAGTAGCTGTAACACAGTTGATACTGGCAATAATCGGAATAGAAGTGATCTTTTTAGTTTCAGATACTAACTCAAGATATTTACTCAAATTATTCATTCGGGTATATTGCTTGATATAATCTAAAGATTCAGGATAATCATACTCATTTTGTTTGATTCCTGTATAGGCTTCAGCTAAGATTTGCTCTTCAAACAGCGATTTTAAAACAATAGCTCCGGGTTGAAATTCAATCACTTTTTTAATGGATTCAATGTTCCCGGTAAATCCACAACTTGCTATAACAACGGGATTTTCTAAAGTTAAACCTGCATAGTTTGTTTTTAAGCTTGCCATAATATTTTATTTTAGGTTTAGATATTTTTTACGCTACAAATATATAAAAAAATTGATTATAGTTCGTGCAAATCTAAGAAAATAAAAAAAAGGTACAGATGTTATTCTGTACCTTTTGGTTAGTTTTATAGTCCAAAGATTTTTAAGTCATCTTCGACTGTTTTGTTGACTTGTACACCGAATAAATCAACTACAACTTTTAGAACATTTGGAGATAGGAACGCTGGAAGTGTTGGTCCAATATGGGTGTTTTTGATTCCTAAGTAAAGAAGTGCCAAGTGAACGATGATCGCTTTTTGTTCGTACCAACCGATGTTGAAAACGATAGGTAACTTATTGATATCGTCTAAGCCTAAAACTTCTTTTAATTTTAGAGCTACGAATGCCCATGAGTAAGAGTCATTACATTGACCTGCATCTAAAACTCTTGGAATACCACCGATATCACCTAGATTAAGTTTATTGTAACGATATTTTGCACAACCTGATGTTAAAATAACGGTATCTTGTGGCAATCTTTTTGCAAATTCTGTGTAGTATTCTCTTGATTTTTGTCTTGCATCACAACCTGACATAACCACCATTTTCTTGATTGCACCTGAGTTTACAGCATCTAGGATTTTATCTGCTAATGCGAGTACTTGATTGTGTGCAAATCCGATAGTGATCTCACCGTTTTCGATTGGTGTTGGAGGAGGACAATTCTTAGCCATTTCAATCACTTCAGAGAAGTCTTTATGACCATTAGGTAATCTTTTTTCGATTTTTTTCCATTCGGGCATACCGGTTGCACCTGTTGTGAACACGCGGTCATTATAAGTGGTAGATTTTCTTGGTGGAACCAAACAGTTGGTTGTGAAAAGGATAGGTCCATTGAAAGTTTCAAACTCTTCTAATTGTTTGTGCCATGCATTTCCGTAGTTACCAACTAGATGTTTGTATTGTTTGAAGAATGGATATGCGTGAGATGGTAACATTTCAGAGTGGGTATATACATCCACACCTTGACCTTCAGTTTGGATTAACAATTGTTCCAAATCTTTCAAATCGTGACCACTGATCAGGATACCGGGGTTTTTACCAACTCCAATATTAACTTTAGTGATTTCAGGATTACCGTAGGTAGAAGTGTTTGCCTGATCTAAAAGAGCCATCACTTTCACTCCGTTTTCACCGGCTTTCATTACCAAACCAAGCATTTCATCCAAAGTAGCAGGTTTAGTAATTTTTACGATTGCTTCTTCGATAAATTCGTAAAGGGTTGGATCTTCGTAACCTAAGTTAAAAGCATGTTCAGTATAGGCAGCTAAACCTTTCACACCAAACAAAGTATATTGTTTTAAAGAGCGGATATCTTCATTTGCATCGTAAGTAAGGATACCAACTGATTCAGCTTTCATTTGCATTTCGTCAATATTTGCACCGTTCCAAGTGATAGAATCGTGATTTTCAGTGATTTCCACTTGAGATTTCAAGTTATCTCTCATTTGAAGTGTATCGATGATTGCTTTAGTGATCAATTGATCATCAAAGTTAGCATTAGTGATGGTCATAAACAAATTATTCACGATTTGTTTACTCTCTTTATTGGTATCGATCCCTTTTTTTCTGGCAGCGATAGTTAGGTAAGCTAAACCTTGACTAGCGAAGATTAAAACATCTTGATTTTTAGCGGTTACTTCTTTTTTTCCGCAAACGCCTGCAAGTACACATCCGGTATTCATTGCAGTTTCTTGACATTGGTTACAAAACATACTCATAATTGTAATTTTTAAGTTTGATTATTATTTGTTTGATCTTTTTATTTGTTTGATTTTGATGATGCAAAAGTGCACCCAAAAAACGATCCAAAGTTGTAACATTTATTACATTCGTTTATAGGTTTTGGGTATTAGTTATTAGTTATTAGTTATTAGTTATTAGTTATTAGTTATTA
>DAONEU010000132.1:0-5397 GCA_035403245.1 Bacteroidales bacterium
AATAATGAATAATGAATAATGAATAATGAATAATGAATAATGAATAATGAATAATTGAACATAGAGCAATCGAGCACAAGAGCACATGAGCAATACGAGCACATGAGCAATCGAACGATTTTGTTTTTTTAAGAATTTTTGTTTTTGATTTTTCTTAAACCTATGAGATTTTCTTGTATCTTTGCCAAAAATTTTCAGAAATGGAATTTACAGTAGCTCAAATTGCACAACTTTTAGATGCCGAGGTCGTTGGAAACCCTGAGGCTATCATCCGCACCGTCTGCAAAATCGAAGAAGGGATCGAAAATGGTCTCACGTTCTTAGCAAACCCAAAATATACCCACTACATTTACGAAACAAAAGCGACTGCTGTCATCGTCAACAAAGATTTTGTTCCTGAAAATGAATTACATACAACGCTTATTAAAACAGAGAACTCGTATCTCGCTTTAGCTAAATTACTAGACATTTACAATCAGATGAAACCATCTAAAGTGGGCATTTCTGATCGTGCTTATATAGCCCCTACCGCTAAAATTGGGGAAAATGTTTATATTGCTGAATTTGTTAGTGTTGGTGATTATGCAGTAATTGGAAATAACACCAAATTATATCCTCACGTTTATGTTGGGGATCAAGGAAAAGTGGGTAATAATACTACTATGCATTCAGGTGTGAAACTGTATGCTGAATGCGTTGTTGGTAACGATTGTATTATCCATGCCGGTACTGTAATAGGTGCTGATGGTTTTGGTTTTGCACAACAAGATGGGGAGTATGTTAAAGTACCACAAATTGGAAATGTTGTTATTGAAGACAATGTGGAAATTGGTGCCAATACCTGTATTGATCGTGCTACCATGGGTTCTACATTTATCCGTAAAAATGTAAAATTAGACAATCTAATTCAAGTAGCTCATAATGTTGAATTAGGTGAAGGAACTGCAGCAGCAGCTCAAGTTGGTTTCTCAGGCTCTACTAAAGTTGGCAAACATTGTATTTTTGCCGGTCAAGTAGGTATTGCCGGTCATCTTGAGATTGGAGATCGCGTGATCGTTGGAGCTCAATCCGGAGTGATGAGCAATATTACTGGTCCGCAAATTGTTTTGGGATCGCCTGCTGTTCCTGTATTAGAAGAAAAAAAATTAATTATCTATAGAAAAAAATTACCCGAATTATTCAAACAAGTTAGAGATTTGGAAAAACAACTCAAAGAGCATGATTAAGCTCCATTAATTAGAATTAATTTTTATTTATGACAAAAAAGCAAAAAACTATTGCGACTCCGTTCACTGTTTCCGGAAAAGGGTTGCACACCGGCAAAGATGCAACATTAGTTTTAAAACCTGCCCCTGACAATTTCGGAATTGTATTTCAAAGAGTCGATCTACCTGAAAAACCTTTCGTTAAAGCACTTATTTCCAATGTATTTGACACTTCCAGAAGCACTAATTTGAGAGAAAATAATGCTGACGTAAAAACTGTTGAACATTTGCTTTCTGCCTTAGCCGGATTATCTATTGACAATCTACTCATCGAAATTGACAATGAGGAAATTCCCATTTTGGATGGAAGTGCTACTGAATATGTAGAGAATATTCTCAAAGTAGGTATTGTTGAACAAGATGCTGAAAGAGAGTATTTTAGCGTCAATGAAGTGGTGAAATTTGAAAAACCTGATAAAGGGATCGAGTTAATTATCGTTCCATCCAAACATGAAAAATATACAGTGATGGTTGATTATGGAACTCATGTTTTAGCTAGTCAATGCGCTACTTTAAAACATTTGGACCAATATGTTCCAGAAATATATAATTGTCGTACTTTTGTTTTTCTACACGAATTACAGTTGTTGATCTCCAATAATCTCGTTAAGGGTGGAGATGTGGATAATGCAATTGTTTTTGTAGACAAAAAACCAAAACAGGAAGAATTAAATCATCTGGCTCAATTTTTCGGAAAAACCGGTGTTCAGGTTACTGAAAACGGAATTTTGGATAATGTGGAATTGAGACATCTGAATGAGCCTGCCAGACATAAATTATTAGATTTGATCGGAGATCTTTACCTCTTGGGTAAACCAATCAAAGGAGATATTATAGCCAAAAAACCGGGCCATTTTGCAAATACTGAGTTCGCAAAATTGATCGCAGAAGCGATGATTCCGGTAAAATAACTTTTTTTTCAGAAATTTTGTAACATTTTGTAAAAGAAACCGTAATGGTATCTCGAACAACAATGTGATTTAACATTCACGTACAAAAAAGTTAATGGTTTGGATAACAGCGACAGCAATGTCGCTGTTGTTTTTTTATCTAATCCCTAGAATGGCACAATTATTGTATACTTAAAATTTGTAAAAAATCGAACAATTTTTACTATATTTGCAAACAATTAAAAAAAACATACAATGGCGAATTTTCTTACAAAACTATTTGGTTCTAAAGCAGATAGAGATAATAAAGAGTTAAAACCTTTTCTTGAAAAAACATTAGTAGTTTATGAAACTATTAAAAATTTGACTAACGATGAATTAAGATCAAAAACAATTGAATTCAAATCAAAAATTAATGCTTCTATTGCTAATGAAGAATCTAGAAT
The DNA here is from genome assembly GCA_035403245.1 of Bacteroidales bacterium. Taxonomy (GTDB): domain Bacteria; phylum Bacteroidota; class Bacteroidia; order Bacteroidales; family WCHB1-69; genus UBA5429. Next base: position 2,602 of record DAONEU010000132.1, read on the forward strand.
TGCTGAAATTAAAGAATATCTTGATACTCACTACGATATTGACATTGATGAAAAGGAAAATCTTTATAAAGAGGTGGAATCTTTAGAGAAAAAAGCGTATCAAATAACTCAGGATGTTTTGGATGAAATTCTACCCGAAGCCTATTCTGTCATTAAAGAAACAGCCAAAAGATTTAAAGAAAATGATATTGTAGAAGTTACTGCAACTGAAATGGATCGCAATATTGCTGCTTACCGCGACTGTATTGAGATTAAAGATAATAAAGCGTATTACAATTCTTCCTGGTCTGCAGGCGGAAACGTGATCAAATGGGATATGTGTCACTACGATGTTCAAATCATCGGAGGTACCGTTCTTCATCAAGGTAAAATTGCTGAAATGGGAACCGGGGAAGGTAAAACTTTGGTGGCTACCCTACCCGTTTATTTGAATGCTCTTCCAGGAAAAGGTGTTCACGTGGTTACTGTCAATGATTACTTGGCTAAACGTGACTCTGAATGGATGGGGCTGATTTTCGAATTTCATGGATTATCTGTTGATTGTATCGATAAACATCAACCAAACTCTGATGAACGTAGAGATGCTTATTTAGCAGATATCACTTATGGAACTAATAATGAGTTTGGCTTTGACTATTTAAGAGATAACATGGCTAGAAATGTGGGTGAATTAGTACAACGTCCTCACAACTACGCTATTGTGGATGAAGTTGACTCCGTTTTGATTGATGATGCCCGTACACCATTGATCATTTCAGGACCTACTCCTAGAGGGGAAGAACAAGAGTTTCACATCTATAAACCAATGATCGAGCGTTTGTATAATGCTCAGAAAGTGCTTGTAAATGAGATGCTTGCTAAAGCGAAAACGATGCTGGCTGAAAATCCGGATCCTAAACCGGAAGATGAAGCAGCTCAGCTTTTACTTCGTGCTTATCGTGGATTACCTAAGAGTAAAGCATTGATCAAATTCTTAAGTGAACAAGGAATGAAACAAGTGTTGTTGAGAACTGAAGGGTTCTATATGCAACAACAAAACAGAAATATGCCGGTGATCGATCAAGAGTTGTATTTCGTAATCGAAGAGAAACTAAATACCGTTGATATCACTGAGAAAGGGATCGAACTCGTTTCAAAAAATGCCGAAGAAACTAAGTTGTTTTTAATTCCTGATGTGGGTGCTGAAATCGCAGAATTAGAGAAACTTAACCTTCCTGTTGAGGAAAAAGTCAATCGCAAAAACGAAATTTATAGAAATTTCTCCATCGCTTCTGAAAGAATTCACACAGTTCATCAATTGTTGAAAGCATACACTATGTTTGAAAAAGATGTGGAATATGTTATCATTGACAACAAAGTAAAAATCGTTGATGAGCAAACCGGTCGTATCATGGAAGGAAGACGTTATTCTGACGGTCTTCACCAGGCAATCGAAGCAAAAGAGAGTGTTAAAGTGGAAGCAGCAACCCAAACTTACGCTACCATCACTCTTCAAAACTACTTCAGGATGTACAAAAAATTGGCCGGTATGACAGGTACTGCTGAAACTGAAGCCGGTGAGTTATGGAATATTTATAAATTAGATGTTGTTGTAATTCCAACAAATCGCCCTATCGCAAGAATTGACGCAGAAGACTTGGTTTACAAAACTAAAAGAGAAAAATATGCTGCGGTTGTAGATGAAATCGTTAGGTTATACGAAGAAGGCAGACCCGTTTTAGTGGGGACTACTTCTGTTGAGATTTCAGAGTTGCTTTCCAAAATCTTGACTGCCCGAAAAATTAAACATAACGTCTTAAATGCTAAATTGCATCAAAGAGAAGCTGATATCGTAGCTGAAGCCGGTCGCGCCGGAACCGTAACAATCTCTACCAACATGGCTGGTCGTGGTACCGACATCAAATTAGGACCCGGCGTGAAAGAGAAAGGTGGTTTAGCCATTATTGGTACTGAACGTCACGATTCCAGACGTGTGGACAGACAGTTAAGAGGACGTGCCGGTCGTCAGGGTGACCCCGGTAGTTCCCAATTCTTTGTTTCATTGGAAGATGACTTGATGCGATTATTCGGATCTGACCGTATCTCTAAGGTTATGGACAGAATCGGTTTGAAGGATGGTGAGATGATTCAACATGGAATGATCACTAAATCTATCGAGAGAGCTCAGAAAAAAGTGGAAGAGAATAACTTTGGAGTACGTAAGAGATTATTGGAATACGACGACGTAATGAACAAACAAAGAGAAACAATCTACAGAAAGAGAAGAAATGCTTTGTTTGGAGACCGTTTGGCTATCGATATTTCCGATATGTTTTACGATGTTTGTATCAAAGTTGTGGAAGATAACTACAATGCTAAAGACTACGAAAACTTTGCTAAACAAGTGATTACCATCTTCGGTTGCGATGTACCTTTTGATGCAAATGAGTTTTTCCAAGAGAAAACTTCAATATTGATTGACAAATTGTATGATATTGCATTTGATAACTATAAATTAAAAGTTCAACACTTATCTCAACAAGCTTATCCTGTTTTGGAAAGAGTGTACTTAGAGAGTGGTGATCGTTTCCTCAATATTGCAATACCAATTACAGACGGAGTAAAAACGTTGAATGTAGTTGCACCTCTTAAGAAATGTTACGAAACTAAAGGTCGTGAAATCGGGCTTTCATTTGAAAAGAGCATCACACTAGCAGTTATCGATAATATGTGGAAAGAGCATTTGAGAGAGATGGATGACTTGAAACAAAGTGTTCAAAATGCATCTTATGAACAAAAAGATCCATTATTGATTTA
>DAONEU010000133.1:0-5390 GCA_035403245.1 Bacteroidales bacterium
GTTTCCGCTCCCGCCTGGTAAGGTGTAATCTGGCCTGCTTTAATTCTAGGAATTAATTCTTTTATTTTCTCTTTAACTTGTTGATTTCCATAGAAGTTATCTTTTAAAGTATTATCCATCCAATCATAAAAAATCTTCACTAATTGTTCTGTTCTTTGTTGATGGAAATAGCCGTTCTCTTTGGTCAATTTTTCATATTCTTTGATGATACTCCAAACATGGTCGACACCCGATTTAGTAACGGAAGAACAGATATCAACAGGAACACTCCAGCCGCTTTCATATTGGGGGAACAAACGTAATGCAGAAAGATAGAGAGATTTCGCATTTTGAGCATTGAGAATATTATCACCATCAGCTTTCGTTATGATAAGGGCATCAGCCATCTCCATTATCCCACGTTTGATCCCTTGCAGTTCATCTCCGGCACCGGCTAACATCAATAATAGGAAGAAATCCACCATCGATTTTACAACGGTTTCAGATTGACCAACGCCAACAGTCTCAACAAAGATCACATCAAAACCTGCTGCTTCGCATAAGATGATGGTTTCACGTGTTTTTCGTGCAACACCACCCAATGTATGTCCGGATGGAGATGGTCTGATGAAGGCGTTTGAATCAACCGCTAAATCTTCCATTCTAGTTTTATCCCCTAAAATACTTCCTTTTGAGCGTTCACTACTGGGATCAATGGCTAAAACAGCCAGTTTGTGCCCTTTTGCAGTCAATTGTTTCCCTAAAGCTTCAATAAAGGTACTTTTTCCAACTCCCGGAACCCCGGTTATTCCAATTCTAAGGGAATTTCCGGAAAATGGGAGTGCTTTTTCAATCACTTGTTGAGCTAACTCATGATGTTTTGGATGAACACTTTCAATTAAGGTAATAGCTTGACTTAAAATCACCCGATTCCCTTCAACAATACCATTAACATACTCATTTACAGAAAGATGTGGCCTTTTATTGACTTTATTTGTTTTCAAGTAGGGAGATACCGAATCCGGTTGTTCAATCCCCTCTTGAACATGAAGTGCTGATGGTATTTGGTTCTCTTTCATTACCTATAATTCTTTAAAATATTCTTATTCAACTGCTTTTATCCACAGATTAAGAACAACAAAAATATGAAAATTAGCGATATCATTTTCCATTTTTTTTTGGTACGTTTGCATATAGTAAAATTGACCATTATAATCACATTTGTCTATTCGTAATGCGAACAAGAAATCATAAAGGAAAAATTGAAATTTTCGATCCTATTCGGAAAAAATGGGTTGTGTTAACCGAAGAGGAGAAGGTTAGGCAGTATTGCATTCAAAGATTGATCGAGAATCATCAGTTTCCGGAAACATGGATTGGTGTAGAAAGACAAATAACAGTTAATGGTTTGACTAAAAGATATGACATTGTTGTATTTAACAAAGAGGGAAAACCTCATCTTGTTATTGAATGTAAAGCACCACAGGTAAAAATTGACCAATCGGTAATGGAGCAGGCTGGCCGTTATAACAAAACCTTGAAAGCAGAGATGATTGGGGTTACTAATGGGATACAATCCCTTTTCTTTAAAATAGATTTTAATACTGAAGAAATTCGTACGTTAAATTTCGATTTTTAGTTCAAGATCTCTGATAAAATATTATTTTTGCAGCCCAACACAAAAAATATGACTATTTTAGAAGTTCAAAACTTATATCTTCGTTTAAAATCGGATGATCAATGGAAACCGATTTTAAAGGGGATCAGTTTTTCACTTCAAAAAGGGGAAACGATTGGTATAGTTGGAGAATCCGGCTCCGGAAAATCGGTCACAGCACTATCCATCATGAAACTAATCCCTGAAAAGATAGCAAAATGGGATCAGGGAATAATCAGTTTTTTTGATCAGGATTCTGATGATAGCTTTGAAATCATGACTGCTTCAGATGCTGCAATGAGAAAAAGAAGAGGAAAAAAGATTGCCATGATTTTTCAGGAACCTATGACTTCCCTGAATCCGGTCATTAAATGCGGTGAACAGATCATGGAAGCTATTCGCATCCATATTCCGATTTCTCAAAAAGAGGCTCACCGAAAAGTGATTGCCCTTTTTGAAGAGGTAAAACTTCCAAGACCTGAAAAAATATTCAACTCATATCCCCATGAACTTTCCGGCGGACAAAAGCAGCGGGTGATGATTGCGATGGCAATGAGTTGTGAACCGGACATTTTAATTGCGGATGAACCCACTACAGCGCTGGATGTTACGGTGCAGAAAGGGATTTTAGAACTCATAAAAAAATTGCAAACTAAAACCGGAATGAGCGTCATTTTTATCACACATGACTTAGGTGTGGTTGCAGAAATTGCAGATTCTGTAATGGTTCTATACAAAGGTGAGATTGTTGAACAGGGGAAAGTCGCTGATTTATTTAAAAATCCACAGCATCCTTATACCAAAGGACTTCTTGCTTGTAGACCACCCTTAGATATTCGGTTAAAAGTGCTACCCACTGTTGATGATTTTGTGAAAGCTTCTCAAAATGGACACCCTATTGAGATTGCTGATCTTCTAAATAACAATGTGGTGTCCTCAGATGAGCGCGTTTATTCTCATCAAAAAATGTATGCTGATACCCCTTATATCAGAATACAAAACTTAAATAAAATCTATCCGGTTCGAAAAAAATCCTTGTTTGAAAAAAGAACTTTTGTTCATGCGATTCAAGATATTAACCTAGATATATTCAAAGGGGAAACATTAGGCTTAGTGGGTGAATCGGGTTGTGGAAAAACAACTTTAGGCCGTTCCATGATTCGGTTAATTGAACCCTCATCAGGGTCTATTGTTTACAAAGGAAAAGATATTATTTCTTTATCCAAAAAGGATTTAAGATCTATAAGAAAGGAATTGCAGATCATATTGCAAGATCCCTATTCTTCACTTAATCAAAGATTAACCATTGGGGAAATGATCATGGAACCGATGAAGATCCATGGTATTTTCGACAAAGAAAAAGATCGGAAAAGGAGAGCGATTGAACTCATGGAACGTGTTGGATTAGAAGAACATCATCTCTATAGATATCCTCACGAATTTTCAGGTGGGCAACGACAAAGGATCTCCATTGCCCGGGCACTGGCAGTCAATCCGGAGTTTATCATTTGTGATGAATCGGTTTCAGCCTTAGATGTATCAGTACAAGCACAAGTTTTGAATCTGTTGAATGAACTCAAACAAGATTTTCAATTTACTTATTTGTTTATTTCCCATGATTTATCGGTAGTCAAGTTTATGTCTGATCGCATGGCGGTGATGCAAAATGGAAACATTGTCGAATTGGACGATGCTGACACCGTTTATAAGAATCCTAAAACAGAATATACTCAAAAATTAATTTCATCTATACCAAAAGGAGTTTAAAATATTAAATATGAAACATTTAAAAATTATTTTACGATTATTGATTGGCGTTGTCTTTATTGCTTCCGCTGTTCTCAAATTATTATCCATTGATCATTTCGAATTGTATATTTATTCATTTGAAATCTTTAATTTCTTCTTGACTTCAGTGTTTTCCAGGCTGTTAATCACTTTTGAATTTTTGTTAGGAATATTTTTAATTTGTAAATTTTACTACCAAAAAACATGGTGGTTAACGATGTTTACAATGATTGGATTTACTTTATTTTTAATTTATACAGCCATTTATAGAAATGACGCTAATTGCCATTGTTTCGGAAGTTTTATTGAAATCAATCCAGTTGAGTCTATTATTAAAAATCTAGTGATTATTGGATTGTTGTTATTTGTAAAAAAACAAAAGGATTGGAGTTTTAGATTTAAAAAATGGATGATTGCCGGATTCATTACTTTAGGGTTGATCTCAACTTTCGTTTTGTTTCCACCTGACACGTTATATAATAAAATATACAAACCGAAATCAAAAGTTGATGTTGCATCATTTGAAAAGATTATAAGCGATACTACTAAAGTAGGACTTTCCAACATTCAGGGAAATCATATCATAGCATTCTATGTTTCCGGTTGCAAGTTCTGTAAAATGAGTATGCAAAAAGTGGATAATATCTTTAAAAAAAATGAAATTCCAACAACACAGTTTGTTGCTATTGTACTAGGAGACACTAATGAAATTGTAAATTTTAAAAAGGAAACTCTTTCATCTAATTATCAAATGTTTTCACATAAAGACCCTGTTCTGTTTTTAAAGACTGTTTATGGTTCTTTTCCAACGATAGTTTACATGAAGGATGACTCAATTGTGAAAGTAGTTAACTATAGAGGCATTGAAGAGGATGAAATGGTTCAATTCTTGAAAAAATCAAAATAATCTATTTCTGAGAATATTTTTCGATTCTACTTTTTATATAACTAATGTTGTCATTTTTCGGATATTTAACTTTAAGCGCAAGATACATTTCTGTTAAAAGTGGAATATTTTCTTTCTCAGGAAAGAATATTCTTCTGTTAAATGTTTGATAAAATGCAGTTAATGTGACTAAAGATTCTTTATTGGTATGAATAAATTCAAGTAGGTATTTTTGATGATTTTCTACCAATTTGTTATATTTAGTTTCGATCATCGCTTTTACTGAATCATTATATTGATTTGTTTCGTATGAATCATACAATGTTTCTACTGAATCCACGAACATCTTCAATCTAATGTCCAGTTGATTTAACAATTGAGCGTCATGACCTCCAGATACGAGATATGTTTTTACGAGAGAATCGGCATTGGCTTTAAAATGGAGAGATTCTCCCATAGAAGCAATCGTTAATATATGGTTTTTTTGAGTTAAAAAAACCTTATAAAAACAAGGATAATTATTTGGATCCGAATATTGGTCCATATTATCTGTTAAGGAAAATTTTCCTTGTATGATATCAGAAGAATCAATGACAAAGGTTCCTGTAGGTGTAACTTTATATAAGTAGATTTTTGAATACTTACAATGTGATAACTCACCGTTAAAATTAATTTTCTGTTTTTTGGAATCACAAGATTGGAGTCCCAAAATTAAAAAAAGAATAAAAATTAAATATAATTTTTTCATAATTAACAGATTGCGTTTTTTATTTTATTTCCGAAATAGTATAATATCAATTATTTATTAGGATCATAGTAAGTATAAAGATTTTCAGCATGGTTTGTTTTGACTAATTGACAGCCACATTTTCTATCCTTTTTTCTGCGAACCTGACCATATATTTTGGGTTGACAGCTCGTCATTATTATCGCACCAAGTAAAATAAAGAAAAGAAAAATAAATGATTTTTTTTTCATATTATCGAATTATAGTTTCTGATCTATCAGGACCGGTTGAGACGATTGAAATTCTAACACCGGTTTCCTTTTCAATAAAATCAATATAAGTTTTGAATGTTT
>DAONEU010000134.1:0-5315 GCA_035403245.1 Bacteroidales bacterium
GCACGTAGACACGAGAGGGTAGACGTGCGGCATAAAGCAGCCACGGGCTCGTTAGGGGCAAGTGTTAGAGAACAACATGACAACAATATATTGTACAAATAAACTCAAAGACTTTATCGGCTCTACCCATTTAATTGAGGTAGACAGCTCAACACAAAATCCTTATGGTGACTGGAATGGTCATCTTTTCTTCTATGACAAACGAAAACATTTAATTTTTGTAAATAATAAATCTTTCTACTCAATAATTATCGAAGACATAAAAAAAGCTGACATCAAAAAAATGGATTCACTGTTTTTCAACCGCCTGACTGAACAACTAGTTTTTGACAAAGTGATTGACATTTCAGACACTTTATTAATATTACAAAAATTGTTACCTTTCAGGCTTGCCAGCACCAATAATGACAAAAAGACAATTGGTACTTTGAATGAATTCGTATTTCAATATAAATGTAATAGGGACAGCCAATATTGGTTTGACAAACCTTTAATAAAAATTAATAGCTCCATCAATGACTCATTGACTCGAGCTGGACAAAACAAGGACAGACAGTATGGGCGTCCAATTTTAGACATGACAGAAATAATTAACACCAGCCCCTAACTTGTGTCTGCTTTATGCCGCATGGAGATTTGCATGTTTGACAGAGAAGTAATAAATTTGACAGCATAATGCACGTAGACACGAGAGGGTAGACGTGCGGCAAAAAGCAGCCACGAAAACGTTGGGTGCAATTGTAGTTAATTAGACTGTATTTCGACTTAAATTATGAAAAAAATATTACTCATTTTAATAGTTTATTTTGGTTTCTTGCACTCATCTTTTTCTCAAGACTCATTACGATTGACAAGATTAGTAAAACCAGAATATGACAGTCTATGGTACTTTCATCCCTTTTCGATTGACTTACTTGCTGGTGTGTGGACTCCATTAGGTAAACTATCTGAATATTATAATCCATCTGCAAAGTTTGGTGGAAGCCTAGGTATAATGGTTGGACGAAAGATGCGATTTCAACTTTGGATGATGCCAATATTTTTTAGTCCCAAAAAGACAATAGGAATAAAAGTTAATGACACAATAGTATCCGAGAAAAAAACTCCCGGAGCAAGCATTGGTGGATGGTTATCTTATACATTTCTTCAAAATAAACAAATTAGTGCGGAGCTTATATCTGGTGTGACTTGGGAAGACATCGATACTGGTATCGAAAACCCAAAGCCCAGAAACAAATATGATTCTATTTTAGATATCTCATCAATAGGAATTTCTTTTGGTGTTAATACTTGGGTAAATATATTTAGACAGAGTAATACTGGCATCAGAGTTTATTATACTTATGCAACTTATGACAAATCAAAAATTATTTCACATTCAATCGGAGGACATTCAATGACTATTTCTCTAGTATATAGGTTTCCAAAAAGGAGTTTAGATAACAAAAGATATTATTAAATATAACAACTGCACCCAACTTGTGTCTGCTGCTATGGGCGGGACTTGTACGATTGAAAGTAAAATCGTATCTTTGATTTATGACACAGACTTTGACGTGGACGTCTCTACGTGACGCCCACATCAGCAGCCATGTGTCGTTAGGTAACATATGAATTTGTGAAACATTGAGAAAAATGATACAAATAATAGCTAAGATTTTAATAACCATATTTTTATTGTATGGTGTTTTCTTTGTATGGACAAGTACAATAAATTTTAAAGAAATAATTCAATCCCCTTTTAAGAAACTATTTCATTTAAACTCACCAGTTGAAGTGCCAAAAATTCAGGCAGGGCTGATGAATCTGCAAATGAGGTATAAAGAAGGATTGAATGTTGAAGGTATTCCTTGGAAAAGCGATTTCCAAGAATACAACCTTATAATTGACAATTTAACACAATCTACAGAAATGACAGATTTTAAAGTAGATTTACAAGTTCCTGGTGGAATAGTTAAATATGAAATAATGCAATCATATGGTTTTGATGACATAGACTTCTTCTCAAAAACGGAGCAAATGAAAATCGGAAATAAAGATCAGATAAATGAAATAGTGAAGACATACAGTAACCATTTTCATATAAAGGCTTCAAAAGTATTTCCTAAAAGTCACTTGACTGTAAAGTTAATTATCAAATTAACATGTGACCACAACAATGGATTTATTAAATACAATTACAATTACATTAATGAGAATGGTAATAGAGTGTTAAATGACATGGTTTATTTGATGCCTTTCACTGAGAAGAGTGGATTTGTATTCTTTAAAATTGACAAAGAAAACTTAGTCGGAAAATATGACTACAATATTGAAACAATACCTGATAGACCTTTAATATTTAAAGCTGATGGAAGTGTAGAATGAAAATACGTTACCTAACAGCAGGTCAAAACCCAGTGCTGCCCTGCGGGACAGCACCGATGTTTTACCTGCGCCCGTTAGCGTTCATTGGAGAAAAAGGAAAAAACAGACAATAAATGAATATTAAACTTTAAATAAGAAATTTATGAAAAAGAAAAACAAAATTTTGATTTATTTATTAATATTAATGTGTATTTCATTAATATTTACAAATAGTTGTAAGAAAAAAGATGACAACAATAATTCATCAGAACAGGTACCTGTATTAACAACAACTGCTGTTTCCATAATTACAAAAAACACATCAATTTGTGGAGGCAATATAACTAGCGATGGCAAAGCAACAATAACTGCTCGAGGTGTATGTTGGAGCACAGGACAAAACCCAACTATAGCAGATAATAAAACTACAGATGGTTCAGGCATAGGCAGTTTTGCAAGTACAATAACCGGATTATCTTCCAGTACAAAATATTATGTGCGTGCATATGCTACTAATAGTTTAGGTACGAGCTATGGAAATGTAATATCTTTTACAACAAATAGTACTGTCATCGATTATGACGGCAATGTTTATAATACAATAACTATAGGAACACAAACTTGGATGAAAGAAAATTTAAAAGTAACGCATTACTGCAATGGCGACATAATTCCTAATGACACAAATAGAGTTATATGGGCAGGTCTATCAACAGGAGCAAGATGTTATTATAACAATGATTCTATTACTTATTCTGTCAGTTATGGTGCATTATACAATTGGTATTCTTTGGTTGATAATCGTAATCTTTGTCCAATTGGTTGGCATGTACCTACTATTGCAGAATGGGGAGTATTACAAAATTATTTAATTTCTATTGGGTATAATTATGATGGTACTTCAGATCATAATGCTATAGCCAAAGCATTAGCAGACACAACAAATTGGAATTTATCAACAAATCAAGGCACACCTGGTAATACAGATTACCCATCATATAGAAACAAGAGCTGTTTTTCGGCACTTCCTGGTGGTGAACGCTGTGAGGATGGCAGCTTTGGGGGTGTCGGTGATGCAGGTCGCTGGTGGTTTGCCAATGAGGTTGATGCAACAACTGCAAGTTATTTTGATATTTCTTCCGGTATGGCATACCCAGGAGGAGGTAATTTAAGTAAACACTACGGGGTTTCTATACGTTGTGTGAAGAATTAATATTTTGAGTATTAAAATCAACGAAACGCTAACAGGCGTTTGCTGTCAGTGGCGGGACTGTGGCTCGTTGGACAGGAAAGTAATAATTTAAACAGTGATGCTTCGTGGAAAGGACTGTGCTAAATATCGCCACCGAACAGCAACCGCCAATCCGTTATGCACCACTTTAAATAAAGAGACAATATGACAAATGCAGAATTCAAGCAAGCAGCGAAAAGACATCAGGTAAGTTGGCGTGAAAAAAACATCGGGACTGATTACAATACTTATGTAACTTGGCTAACAGATAAAGACGGTAGCGAAGGCAAGAACTTTTTTGACGGCTTTGGAATATTTCAAGCAGTTAAGGAACGTTACCCCAAATTTTATATAGACCTTTATTCCGACACACTGCGGAGTGAGCATATTCCTTTCAACTTATTCGTTCCATTTCGACAAAACCTCATATATTGTAAGAATGTCTTCAATGAGATTTTAGACGGTTGTATAAAATCAATTGATAAGCAAGCGTTCGTTGGTGCTGGGGAAAACATAAAAATTGAATTTGCGCCTTCACCGAAAGAAAATTATTTAAACGATAGAACTTCTTTTGATACTTATATTGAGTACACTCACCAAGACAATTCCAAGGGAATAATCGGCATTGAAGTCAAATACACCGAGAAGGAATACAAACTTGAAGCTGGTTCAACGCAAGAGAAAACAATCAACGACAAATCTTCAAAGTACTTTTCTGTTTCAAAAGACTGTGGACTTTATGAGGAAGAGTCAATGAATATAATGCTCACTGACATTTATAGACAGATTTGGAGAAACCAATTACTTGCTGAGAGTATTCGTTTAGTTCACAATGATAAATTCAAACATTCTTCTTCTCTGACTTTTTACCCAGAGGGTAACGGGCATTTTACAGAAACAAGCGAAAAATATCTTGCAATGTTACTGAACAAGAACAACAAGTTTGTTCCTGTGACTTATGAAAATTTTCTGATTGCTTGTAACAAGCATTGCCCAGACAGCGAATTCAAGTCATGGATTGACTACTTATCAGACAGATACATAATAAAATAAATCTTATGCGTTTAGAGAAAGAATATACATTTCAAGAATGGAGTTTATGGAACTGGAGTATTATAGATGCAGCAGAAGATTTTTATAATGAATTTAATCATTATCCAAATTTTTTATTTGCTAATGAAGATACATTTTCTCAAATCAATTTAATTGTATGTATTACGCCTGAATTTAGAAAATATTTTATCAAGAATAATCCTGAATATGGAGAAGTAGAAATAGGCAGTTTTGAAAATAAAGATTTTTCTGTGAGATTTCTATACAATTCAGATTTGGCAGACAAAGATTTTATAATGATGTTTACTGATGATGATGTGGAAGTGGTAGTGGAGAATTATGAGTTAAAGATTCTATTTCCAGACAATAATTAAAGAATAAAAGCGGTGCATAACTTGTGTCTGCTTTTAGCCGCAAGGGATTTGCACGTTTGACAGAGAAGTAATAAATTTGACAGCATAATGCACGTAGACACGAGAGGGTAGACGTGCGGCATAAAGCAGCCACGAAAACGTTAGCAATCAGTTTGCCTAAATTCGCAATCCGATACATCTTCGGTACACAATCCATCTTGTTTTAAGCAACAAATTACATGGTCTGGATTTAGGCAAACCGACACTTCGTTATTGCTAACATTGTGTTGTAGTAATTCTCGCTCTTCTTCAAGCAGTGTTTTCTTCCATTC
>DAONEU010000135.1:0-5215 GCA_035403245.1 Bacteroidales bacterium
ATAGAGTTCATTAGCGATACGAAGGTAGAGGGTCATATCCAGCTTATTATGAAAAGTCTTAAATGGGCGGGCGGCTGCACCGCCATAAAGTGGTTGTAGAATAGGGGTTTCAACTTCCAAATAACCCTTGTCATTCAAAAAATTCCTCATAGTATTTACCAATTTTGTCCGCTTGATAAAAGTCTCTTTAATTTGAGGATTGACGATCAGGTCAACATAACGCTGGCGGTATCTTTGTTCAGGATCTTGAAAAGCATCATAAAGCACATTGTCTTTTTCCTTGACAATCGGCAAGGGACGTAAAGACTTGCTTAGTAGGACAAAGCTTTTGATATGAATACTAATTTCCCCCATTTGGGTAGTAAAAACAAAACCTTTAACACCGATAATATCTCCGATATCCAATTTTTTAAATACAAAATTATAAAGAGATTTGTCATCACCCGGGCAAAGTTCGTCACGTTTAGCATAGATTTGTATTTTGCCGTGAGCATCCTGAAGTTCAAAAAATGAGACAGCTCCCATAATACGTTGGCTCATTATTCTACCGGCAAAACTAACCTCCTGGAATAAAGTGTTGTCAGTCGGAAATTTTTCCAAAATTTCCTTACTGGTAACATTTACTTCAAAAAGCTCAGCAGGGTATGGATTTATTCCGAGTTGAATAAAATCTTCTAATTTTTTTCTTCTGATTATTTCTTGTTCGCTCAATTCAATAGCCATAATATATTGTTAATTTGGCGGCAAAAATACAAAAGAAATGGCAAATGACAATTTATGAGCAGTGGAAAAACAAAGGAAGGTCTCAAAAACAAAGATTAAAAACCAAAAATTTTACATAGTTTATCGACCGCAACCTCAACGTGTCTTTTTTCAGCTTCAAAAGTTTGTCCGGCAATATGGGGTGTTACCAAAACATTTTCCATATGAACCAATTCTTCCAATACGGGGGGCCAATAATTTTTAGGAAGTAGTTGTAAATGGGCATCTTCATATTCAAGAACGTCGAGGCATGCAAATTGAATTTTTCCATTTTTAATATATTTGAGAAGATCGGTAGTGTCCACAACTCCTCCACGGGAAGTATTCAGAAAAATAAAGGGCTTTTTAACAACCTTAAGCAATTCATTATTGATAAAATGGAAATTCTCGGGCAAATAATTTATATGAACAGAAAGAACATCACATTTTTCCAACAAAGTATGGAGGGGAACTTCCTCAACATAATCTTCTTCAAATCCAAAATTGAACTTATCATAGACATAAATTTTGCATCCAAAAGGCTGCAACAATTTGGCAAAAGCACTGCCGGTATTTCCATAGCCTATAATTCCAATTGTACGGGAGCCGATTTCCAACCCTTTGTTTTTTTCTCTCAACCATTCCCCACGCAGTACATCATCATGGGCAATAGGGAAATGTTTTAAAGCACAAATAAGAAAACCTAAACAATGTTCGGCCACAGACTGTGAATTTCCTTCGGGCGTGCTAATACATCTAACCCCTAGTTTTTCGGCATAAGCAACATCAATGTTTTCCAATCCGGAGCCAATTCTGACAATAAATCTAAGATTTTTTTTAGCATCAAGAAGAGCTTTATCTATCTTAAAACGATTTCTGATAAACAAGCCGAATACATCATCTTTCATCTCCATGAAAGTCTGATAGTCAATAGTTGGATTTACTTCACAAGAGAGCCCTCTTTTGGCGATCTTAGCCACAAGGTCTTTGTGAACTTTGTCAACAATAAGAATTTTTTTATTCATAATATATTTTGTTTTAGGTTTTTAAAATAAGGTAAAAAACTATTTTAACAAATTATTTTTTAGATGTAACATATAAAACAATTCTAATTTTTTCCAAAGATAAACGCGATCAATTCCTCTAACATTGTGATCGTGTGATGGATAGACAAAATAATCAATCTGAACACCGTCTTTTACTGCCTGATCAATCAATTCCAAACTATTCTGCCACACTACCGAATGGTCTTGAGCACCGTGCATAACGAGAAGAGGACATTGTAAATTTTTAATTGTAGGCAAAATAGAACTTTTGCTATATCCTTCAGGGTTTTCAAGCGGTGTGTCCATATATCGTTCTCCATACATCACTTCATACCAGCGCCAATCAACAACAGGGCCCCCGCAACTGGCAGCTTTAAAAATTTCTGGATAATGAGTTATTAATGATAAAACCATAAACCCCCCATAACTCCAGCCATCAATACCAATATTAGTTGTGTCAATATAAGGTAGCGATTTAAGATGCTGGATCCCGCATAATTGATCTTCCATTTCCAATACCCCCAATTGTCTGTGAATAGCTTTTTCAAAATCTGCACCCCGATTCGCCGTGCCTCGATTGTCCATGCAAAAAACGACAAATCCTTTTTGGGCTAAATAATTTAAAAATACGCCTCCGGACATAAAGGTATTTGTAACCATTTGGGAATGAGGTCCACCATAAACATAAACCAAGCAAGGATATTTCTTACTTTTATCAAAGTCAGGTGGAAAAATTAAACGACAGTACAAGTTATCCCCATTATGATTTTTTATAGAGAAAATTGAAGTAGTTCCGAGAGAGTTTTCTCCATAAGGATTTTTAGAAGTCAAAAGAAGCTCTCTTTTTTTCCCGTCAGAAGAACAGAAATATATATTTTGTGGTGTTGTAAGATTTTCAAAAAAATCAATAAAGTATTTAAAATCTGAAGAAAATAATGGTTTATGTGTTCCCTGTTCCGGAGTTAAATTAAGCAAAGCGCCGGTTTTTAAATTGACACAATATACATATCTGTCAGTAGGATTGTCTTTGTTGGTTATGAAATAAAGGAATTGTTCGTTTTTGTCTAATCCGGCAACTTCAAGAACCTCCCATGCTCCTTTTGTTATCTGCTTGAGCAATTTTCCGGAAAAATCGTAGAGATAACAGTGATTCCAGCCATCACGGTCGCTTTGCCAAATAAATCGGTTGTTTTTTAAAAAAATCATTCGGGTATCAGGTTCAACATACCGGGCATCGGATTCTTCAAGTATAACTCTAGTTTTTTCTCCAGAAACTACCGAATATTCTACTAATTTAAGATGATTTTGTTCGCGGTTAAGATGAGAAATATAGATAAATTTTTCATCAGGAGAAAAGGTTACATTGGTAAGAAATTCTCCGTCTTCTTTTTCAGTATGAAGATAGTGAAAAACAGATTTCTTCTGTAAAACAGATTGGTTGACATCAAAAACCCCAAGAGTAACAATGTGACTATTTTTGCCGGCCATCGGATATTTCATTCGATTTAATGTTGCAATTGGCGTAGAAGTATTAACCAAAGGATAATCCTCAACCATGCTTTCGTCCATTCTGTAAAAGGCTATATAATTAGCCCCGGGAGAAATATATTGTCCCTCTTCAATACCCCATTCACTACGATGAACAGATTCCCCAAAAACAATATTATTTCCGGTATCAGGACAGAGTAGTATCTTTTCAAAATTATTTTTTCCACTCAAAATAAAAACGCGACCATCATTTTCTTTAATTACAAAAAGACGAGCCGATATATCAGAGCTAATAATTTCTCCATCAAATAATGGGATTGTATCTCCTGTAAATCCGCCTTCAGTAAGATGAAGAAGAGCTTGTATTCTCGGAAAATAGAGAGTTTTTTCATCTATCCATTTAAAAGAGGGAATTTCGGTAATATGTTTTTGGGGAAATAGTAATCCTAAATCTTTAATAGTAACAAGAACGGTCTTTTTTCCAGTTTTGGCATCAAATAAAATAATTTCAGAGTTATTTTTAGAGTCAACATAGGCAAACTGATCCGAACTGGGTTTCCAGTTTGTATAATTGTAAGTTTCAAGTCTGTATTTGCCTTTGAAAACAGCTTTTAAATCAATTGTATTTATCTGAGAATATGCAGAAAATGAAAAATGAACTAATAAAAAAATAAAAAAAATACGTTTCATCAATGACCTTTTATTATCTAAAATGCAAAAATACATTTATCTCATAACTGACGTATGATTTTATAAAAAAAATCACCATAATCTCTTAATTCAAATTATAAGTACTTTTTAAATAGATCTTTACGAAATAATATGAGAAAAACAAGTAGGATATCAAATGCTGATAAAACAATTTTGCATAATTAATGTTAAAAGAGATGGAAAAAAGCAATATTCGATTAAAAATAGATTCCTGATTATCAAAAACCAACCCGCTCAAAATCTATTTTCACACAATACTTTTTTTGTATTTTTGCAAGCAATTAAATTACAGATAATATGGCAAATTTTTTAGGGCAACTATTTGGAACGAAAGCCGACAGGGATATGAAAGAACTGAGGCCAATACTTCAAAATGTAATACATGCCTACGAACCAATCAAGGAACTCACAAACGATGAATTACGGCACAAAACCATTGAGTTTAAAGAAATAATTTCCGAAAATATTAAAGAAGAAGAAGCACGTATTGCTGAAATTCAGGCATATATTGATGCCAATTATGATATGGATGTTCAGGAAAAACAAGCTTTTTACAAAGAGATAGATACTTTAGAAAAGAAAGCTTACAACAAAACACAGGAAGTATTAAATGAAATATTACCGGAGGCTTTTTCAGTTATGAAAGAGACTGCTCGCAGGTTTAAGGAACATGAGACCATAGAAGTTACTGCTTCCGAATTGGATCGCAATATTGCGGCCTATCGGGACTGTGTAGAAATTAAAGGAGATAGAGCAATATATCACAATAAATGGACTGCCGGTGGAAATCTCATCAAGTGGGATATGTGTCATTATGATGTTCAGTTGATTGGGGGAATTGTTCTTCATCAAGGTAAAATTTCTGAAATGGCAACAGGTGAGGGAAAAACATTAGTCGCTACGCTCCCTGTTTATCTCAATGCTCTGCCCGGCAAGGGGGTTCACATCGTGACTGTAAATGACTATTTGGCAAAACGAGACTCTGAGTGGATGGGGTTGCTGTATGAATTTCTTGGACTTACGGTAGATTGTATCGATAAACACGAACCTAATTCCGATGAACGTCGGAAAGCTTATCTTGCTGACATTACTTACGGAACCAATAACGAGTTTGGATTTGACTATTTGCGTGACAACATGGCTCGCAATATTTTTGAGTTGGTACAACGTCCTCACAATTACGCCATTGTTGACGAGGTTGACTCTGTTTTAATTGATGATGCCCGTAC
>DAONEU010000136.1:0-5199 GCA_035403245.1 Bacteroidales bacterium
CTTCCTCACCCACTACTACATCGGGATTTATTTCTTTGGCATCATCAATCATAATATGCCTTTCTTCATTGAAACGAATTTTTTTAGGCTCCCCATTTTCAGTCAATTCCAATTCCTCCTCTTTTTCTTTGGCTATCCTTTTCTTTTCCGCTTCTTCATCTTTTTTCACTGATGTTTCAGAAGCGCCATCAACAACTGCGGACTCTTCAACTTCATCATCTTCTTTCAACATATCTTGATCAACCACGGTTTTTACCTGCCAAAATTTAACCTCACCGGATTCTTCATCCATTTTGGCGCGGACTACTTCGTTTTTGGTACCATATTCTTTTTTATAAGCAGCGGCGATAGCCTGCTCAATGGTTTCCAAAACTCTTTCCTTAGCGATACCCTTTTCTTCTGCTATCTGAGAGATAGCTGAATTAAAATCTTTAAAATTAAACATACTTAATAATTAAAAGTTAGAATAGTTCGACTATTATTTTTATTAATAAAGGCCCGCTCAAAGCGGACCTCTAAAATCTAACCTAAATAACAGTATAGCAAATTAACAGATTGACGTCAACCCCACACAATGATTAGAACTAATCACTAATCGGCAAATTAATTGGAGGTTCTCCTTTTTTAGCTTCAATCCTTCGCAAGAATGGCGCTTCGACAGACATAATCGGGAAGTGATAAATAGTAGCCAATTCTTCCGTGTTTAGAACAGCTTTAATACCAGGATTAAACATTCTTAAACGATAAGCTGTATAAAGCATACGTTTCTTTAAAAATTCTTTTTGCGCCTTAAAAGGATGTTCGGCCGAACAAGAACTGGGTTTATAAATTTTAAAAGAGTTAAGATTTTGAGTGCTAAATTGTTGAAGGGCGCCCATAATACTGTTTATATTCTGACGATTAAATGTCTCTCTTTTATCAATGTATAAAAATCTCAAAAAGGATTCAAAACCAAGTTTAGCGGTTTTATTTTGGATAGCCTCGATAATATCTTTTTCACCTTTAGTTAAATGACTAATCTTACTAGTGCCTTCATCTTTATTATCGCCACCAAAATCCCATTCAGGAACAACTACCGGCGCCTTCATTAAATTAACGGCAAATTGACCCACGTACTCGCCAAAACCCATTTCTTTTTTAGGACCCTTTTTGCCAGCCAACTTATTAACCGCCTCGTCCGCAGTCTTTTTCCAACTATCATCGGTATATTTGATTAAAATTTGAATCCAAATTTTTTGATCTCCTTTTAATTTACTCATGGTTTCAACGATGCTGGAGATAGGGTCAATTCTTTTTTCTTCTTTTACTTCTTCAAAATATTCATATGTTTTTATGGGATAAGCCGCATCTTTGGCTAAACCGAAATCAGCTCCCCAACAATCAAAATATTTATTAGGGATATCCTTAGGTACAAAATCCACATAATCTGGAACTTCGCTCAATTCTGCACTGGGATATTGAGCGTAGATCTGCGCTTCCACCAAATTTCTAAATTGCTCCGGAGTTCTGATATAAAAAGAAATACCCCCACCATTACCGACAATTTCCAAACTCAACCATAATTGAGCCTCTCCTTTTATATATTTCTTTTTAAATTCGGAAACGGACATTCTGGTAGCGTGAAAAGTAGAGAAAATATTCTCCATAGATTTCGGAGTTTTAATCAAATCTTTTGGCACACGTAATTCAAACAACACATACTTAACACCCTTAAAAAAACGCACACGAATATACTTCATGTAAATATCAAAAAGGACATTAAAAAGCCAAATAGGTAAAACAATCCACCAGACCCAAGTAAAAACCGTCCAAACAGAAGATAATATTTCTCCGATAATACTAAAAAATGTTGCCATAAATTGATGTCTATATTTTACCAAATTATTGCGGTTGAAACAACCCTACACAAAAAATACCGCCCCACCAAAAGGTGGGGCGGTATTTGAATATCTAATTTATTTTGCTAAAGCGTATCTCCCATCAGGCAATTTCTTAAACAATTTCTTGTCTTGTAAATTAATTAAAATGGTAGCATCTTTAACAATTCTGTGTTTTTTCATTTCCTCCACTAAATCTCTGTAAGCCTTAGGTCCGGTCTTTTTCATAATCTTCACCAAAACATCTTTTACGGTGCCTGGTTCATAACCCCAATCAGACAAAGCATAAAGCCCGCGTCCAATCAAAATAAAATCAGGATCTTTAATCAATTCATTGTGCACGGTGGTAGAACGAGCATTTTTATCTCCTTCAAATCCCGCTTTATTAATTAAGCCGGTGAGCTCTTCAAAATGCAATGGCTTTTGAACGCTGGATAAAATTAATTTTGCCTTAGAATTAACACTCACTGGATTGATCAACGGCCATTCTGTTAAACCAAATTGATAAAACGGATTAAATCCAAACTCTTTAGATAAATCCAAATATGAAAGAAGAACATTTTCATTTTTAATTCCAAATTCTTTCATTACCTTGTGAACCAATTCATGATATTGATCAATGGATAAAGGTTTATTCTCTCTCTTTAATTCTTTTTTAACGTATTTATGGATAGAATCAACTTTCTTCAAAACTTCCGGTTCGCGATACCAAGCAGAATGATTATTTTTTCTTTCCAATAAATAATTAAAGTGCGGAGCAAGATCCAATAAAAACCAAACATTGTTTTGCAAACGATCTATTTCTTTTTTATCTTTTAATAATCTAGCTGGATCGTCCGATAAGGTATTACTAGCTTCTTCCAATAATTTCTTTTCTCTGCGAATACCACCCAAAATATCCAACTGATATTTCAAAGCTTCTATGGTATCACTCAATGAATCAATATTTTTTCTTAAAGCCTCCAAAGCAATTTCTTCAATTTGACGAATTCTTTCGCGAGTCACGCCATTCTCTTGCCCAATAGCTTCTAAAGTCATCGGATCATCACCAAAAAGTCCGTATCTCTTGGATATGACTTCTTTCTGTTTTTCTGGCAAAACGCCAATAAAATCACTTAAAGTTTTTAGTATAGGTGTTGACATAATTTATGCTGTTTTATTTATATCTTAATATTACTCAAAATAAGAATGATGTCAAGTTCCCCATTTTTTTATAAATTGGGATAATAAACCAACAATATTCACCTCGCATTATTTTCTTCTACGACCGTGAAAGGCCTGATGAATTTCTCTTAATTCTTTATTAGTTATATGTGTATAAATTTGAGTGGTGCTTACATTAGAATGACCGAGCAACATTTGTACCGAACGCAAATCAGCTCCATTCTGCAACAAATCAGTAGCGAATAAGTGTCGCAAGGTATGTGGAGTAACATTGCGAGTAATGCCGGCTTTAGTAGCATAATATTGAATTAAACGCTGAACGCTTCTAGGTGTAATTCGTCCAATCACTTTCGGATTTTTAGCCTTTGAGAAACTTACAAATAACGCTTCTTCTATATCTCCCCTTTTATCTAAATATTTTTTTAAAATATCTTTGCTATCATCGGAAAGAAAGACCAAACGAATTTTATCACCCTTTCCCTTAACACTAAACTCTCCACGATTTAAATTGATACTATTACGATTTAACTGACACAATTCGGAAACACGCAACCCCGTAGAAAATAAAGTTTCCAAAATTGCTCTATCTCGCAAATGAGCAATTGAGTCTCCTTTAACCGATGCCAACAATCTTTCCAAATCATCATAACTAATAATATCTATTTCATGAGCCGGAGCTCTTCCCAACTCTACCTGCTCCGAAGCCAAACACGGTTCTCCAATCTTAGCCATATATTTCAAAAAACCGCGCAAAGCAATAATATAATAATTCTGAGTTACTTTTTTTAAACCATCACTCGCTGAACTTGCGGCATTGGGAAATCTATTTAAATACAAACGATACTGCCTGACCAATTCTTGATCTATTTGTTTAGTATTTACTTTATCAAATTGCCTGCCCAATCGCTCGCCCACAAATCCAACAAACCGAGATAAATATCTGTCGTAATTTTCCACAGTTTTATGACTGCGATTTTTTTCTATTTCCAAATATTCTAAATATTGTTTTTTTGCTTGTCCTAAATTCATATATAATATGTATTTATTATATCACGTCGCACAATTTACAACAATGGCTTGATTTCATTCTTGCCTCATATATAATAAGAATAGAACATTAATATTAATAATAAGGAGGCGACATGAGGATCCATTCTTCGCTCATATTTGTCTTAATTATCGCCTCTTCTTCTATTGATGCAAGATTATTTAATTTTCATCGCAGTCTTTTGTATTGGGATCCCATAACCATCCTTCCTAAGAAAAATAAACTTCGTAAATCAAGAAAACTCTTCCTACAACATATAAACGACTACGCCGCCAGCCCAAGACGGGTTCTATGCCGAAGTCCTCCTCAATAGATTTTATACTTTAACCATAATAATAAAGCCCCCTGTTTTCTAAAAACGGGGGGTCTTTTTATAAAAAATGAGTCCGTACCCGCTGCTGAAGCCACCACTTGCAATCTGTTTTAAAATATGCTACAATTACTTTGTTATGTTAAAAGCTAAGAAAAAAACGTCTATCATCAAAGAGCACCAATCTCATGAAAAAGATACTGGATCCAGTGAAGTCCAGATTGCTTTAGTTTCCAAACAAATTGAAGCATTAACAGCTCATTTGAAAAAGCACCCAAAAGATCAGCATTCTCGCAGAGGCTTATTGCAAATGGTTTCTAAAAGAAAATCTTTAATAGATTATTTGAAAAAAACCTCTACTCGCCGCTATAATACTTTGGCTAAAAAATTAGGATTTAAAAAATAAAAAATCCATCGCCAAAAACAAACATGTCTTTAAAATACAAAGATCACAGGGTAGCTGTTTTCTTTGACATTCAAAATCTTTATCATTCCGCTAAAAACCTCTACCAAGCCAGAGTAAACTTTAAAGAGGTTTTAAAAACAGCTGTGGCCAATAGAAAGCTTATTCGCGCCATTGGCTATGTAGTCAAAAGTGAGACAGCCGAAGGCGAAATGTCTTTTTTTGAGGCTTTAGAAAAAATCGGGATTGAATTACGAACCAAAGATTTACAAATATTCCCTGGTGGTATGAAAAAAGCCGATTGGGATGTGGGAATGGCTATCGACGCTATTCGTTTCTCCCCCTCCGTAGACGCCATAGTTTTGGCCACTGGAGACGGTGATTTTATTCCATTGAT
>DAONEU010000137.1:0-5194 GCA_035403245.1 Bacteroidales bacterium
ACATATTGCTTCCATTTTGGATTTTGAATATTTTTTAAAAAGCCCATCTTTTTTTCGGCAAAGATAATCTTAAAAATATAAAAATAAAATAAAAAATTGATGATTTTCTGAAACTTAATGTACCCTCATTTCAGAAAGCATGGTGTTTATCCCCTTTTTTTGTACTTTTGCATGATTAAGTCGATTATCATGAACTTTGAAAACCCATTTCATCCTTTTTCGGAAACAGCGTTTGATGCTTATGCATTATCTCTTTTCCGATTTCAGTATGAAAACAATCAGGTGTATCGTGCTTTCTGTGATGGGATTCAAGCTCCAGTTAAGCAAATTAATTCCATCCATCAAATTCCGTTTCTGCCGGTCTCATTTTTTAAAACGCATGATATCAAAACCACTCCTTTTGAACCGGAAACTGTTTTTCACAGCAGCGGAACCACCGGAATGGAGTTTTCAAAACATCCGGTCAAATCGCTTGCATTATACGAAAATGCTTTTTTATCATCATTTCAATATTTCTATGGAGATCCCTCCGACTATGTATTCTTAGCACTTCTTCCCAATTATCTGGAAAACAAAAACTCTTCTCTGATTTATATGATGAACCATTTGATCCAAAACAGCCCTTATGCGGAGAGTGGTTTCTTTTTGTATAACCATCAGGATCTTCATAAAACACTGCTTAAAATGAAAGAAATGGGGCATAAAACGATCCTTTTCGGGGTTACTTTTGCTTTATTGGATTTTTTGGAGTCTTTTACGTTGGATTTCCCGGAACTTATTGTTTTTGAAACGGGAGGCATGAAAGGTCGTCGAAAAGAGATGGTGAAAGAGGAGGTACATGCTTTGATTCAAAAAGGATTGGGCGTCCCTACCGTTCATTCAGAATACGGGATGTGTGAATTGCTTTCTCAAGCATATAGCAAAGGGGAAAATCTATTTACAACACCTCCCTGGATGAAGATCATTTTAAGAGATGAGAAAGAGCCAATCCCGTATTATTCAGATCATTTCAAATACATAGAACCTCAATCAGGAGCCATCAACATTATCGATTTTGCGAATGTTTACTCTTGTTCATTTATAGCCACAGAGGATCTGGGGCGTAGAAACAGAAACGGACTGATTGAAATAACAGGGCGCATGGATAGCGCCCGTTTAAGAGGTTGTAACCTGATGGTTATTTGACGCTGCTGCCCGGTTTTACAGGTTTGTCAGGATGCATCAAAGAGAGTTTTCCATCTGCATTTTCAGCTAACAAAACCATTCCGTGTGAGGCAACACCCTTGATTTCCTTAGGTGCCAGATTGATCAACATCAATACTTGTTTGCCTACTAAATCAGCAGGTTCATAATACTCAGCAATACCGGAAATGATATCTCTGGTATCTATACCGGTGTTCACTTTGAGTTTCATCAATTTCTTGGTTTTGGCCACTTTTTCAGCTTCCAAAACGGTACAAACCCGGAGATCCATTTTTGTAAAATCGTCATAAGTGATATCCTCTTTGGATGGTTCAACCGGAACTTGGTTGATGGTGTTTGCCATTTTAGCGTCATTCAACTTTTGAACCTGTTTTTGAATCATCTCATCCTCAATCTTTTCGAAAAGGTATTCTGGTTGATTGATCATATCTCCTGATTTCAACAAATCAATTCTGCCTCCATCAATCCAGGAATAGGATCCCATGTTCAACATCTTTTTGAGTTTTGCTGAAGTAAATGGTAGAAATGGTTCTCCCAAAACAGCCAAAGAAGCACAAATCTGTAAAGAAATATGAAGAATCTTCTTCACTTCTTCTGGATTCTCTTTGAATTTCTTCCAAGGTTCTGTATCGGTTAAATATTTGTTTCCAAGACGAGCCAAGTTCATAAATTCACCTAACGCCTCTCTGAATCTGTATTTTTCAATAGATGATCCAATGATTTGTGGAAACTCAGCCATCTTAATCAACATCTCTTTTTCTTCCACGGTTAGTTCACCCATCGGAGGGATCACCCCTTCATAGTATTTATGAGTCAAAACAACCGTTCTATTAACGAAATTTCCGAAAATCGCCAGTAATTCATTGTTGTTTTTAGATTGGAAATCGGCCCACGTAAAATCGGCGTCTTTTGTTTCCGGAGTGATGGAAGTAAGCGTATATCTAAGAACATCTTGTTTCCCTTCAAAATCACGAAGGTATTCATGTAACCACACTGCCCAGTTTCTGGAAGTGGAGATCTTATCATTTTCGAGGTTTAGAAACTCATTAGCCGGAACATTTTCAGGAAGGATAAAGGAACCTTCTGCTTTCAACATCGCAGGGAAGATGATACAGTGGAAAACAATATTATCTTTACCGATAAAATGAACCAAACGTGTATCTTCATCTTTCCACCATTTTTCGTATGGTTGATTGTGTTCCAAACACCACTCTTTCGTGGCTGAAATATAACCAATCGGAGCATCAAACCAAACGTAAAGCACTTTGCCCTCAGCACCATCTACAGGTACTTTAACACCCCAATCCAAATCGCGGGTAACGGCACGTGGTTGTAAACCACTCTCAATCCACGACTTACATTGTCCGTAAACATTTACTTTCCAATCGTTTTGGTGTCCTTTGAGGATCCATTCTCTCAACCAAGTTTCGTATTGATCTAAAGGAAGATACCAGTGAGTCGTTTCTTTCTGCACCGGTTCGTTTCCGCTTAAAGTAGATTTTGGATTGATCAGGTCGGTAGCATTAAGGGTTGTCCCGCAAGCTTCGCATTGGTCGCCGTATGCTCTTTCGTTGTGACAATGAGGGCAGGTTCCGGTAATGTAACGGTCCGCTAAAAACTGTTTTGCTTCCTCATCATAATATTGTAAGGTGGTTTTCTCGATCAATTTCCCTTCACTCAACAACTTAATAAAAAATTCAGAAGCTGTTTGGTGATGAACCGGGTTAGAGGTTCTGGAATAGATATCAAAAGTGATTCCTAATTCTTCGAAAGAATCTTTGATGATGCCGTGATATTTATCCACAATGGCTTGAGGAGTTGTATGTTCATTTTTTGCTTTGATGGTAATAGGAACGCCATGTTCATCAGAGCCACCGATCATCAACACCTCTTCGCCCATCATGCGCATATATCTGCAATAGATGTCTGCGGGGATATAAACTCCTGCCAAATGGCCGATATGTAAAGGCCCATTTGCATAAGGTAAAGCTGTGGTAATCAAGTGTCTTTTTGCCATACATTATAAATTTTAAAGTGAGGCGCAAAGATACTGAAAAAATAGAAAACTTTTTTAAAAATGTAAGTTCACCCCTGCTGAAACAGGAATCACGTTAGCACCTCTTCCGTTTCTAAAGAACTGAATCACTCCATACTTAGCATAAATAGAGATATCATCAAATCCAATTTGGATTTTAGCATCCAGCATAAACGGATTGATGTTTAGATTTTTGGAAATGGTTTCGTACATTTCTGTATTATCATCTGGATTGTAGATAATTTTTGATTTTCCGGATATCTTCAAAGCTGCTTCAGCTCCCAATTGAATAAAGAAGTTAGAATGAGCCGTTTTCTTTTGCCATTCAAAAACAATTGGAGCGTGAATATACCACACAGAGAGAAAACTTCCGCTATAGTCAACATCATTTGGTGCATTTACTTGTACGGTCTGACCGTTGAATGGTCTGAAAGCGGTATTCAGATCAGCGTTATACTTATTATAACGAAAACCCAGACCTGCACCAAACAGAATTGCATAATTATGGCAAGGTTTTGTCAATTTAAAATCGTGACTAAACATAGTCCATCCGATTTCAAAAGAAGTATATTTCAAAACTGCATTTGGAACATTTCCAATTTGGAGATCTCTGGTGCTCAGATTAGAAAATCCGAGGAAGAAACTGGCAATATGTGCATTATAATGTCTTCTTTTAAAGTTTTTTTGCACTCTTTCAGAAAATTCAGGATTTAAGAATTGTTCTCCAAAAAAATCGTTATCAGAATCCTCGATAGTATCATTTTGGAAGGGATCATCCAGGAATTCATCCACAATTTTTGGAGGAATGGAATCATGAGGAATGGTATCCGGGGTCACTTTTTCCACAAAAACGGACACATTTTCATTATCCTCAGAAATCACGATTCTGTTACCATTGTAGATAATAGTAGTATCTTTTTGAGCAAAGCCCATCGACACCACACAACATAAAACGAATAAAACAAATATTTTTTTCATAGTTGGATTTTTTTTGCAAAAATAGTAAAAAATTGGTTCAGGGTCCAGGGTTCAGGGTTCAGGGTTGTTTAAAGGTTTAACGCTTCGCTGTTTAAAGATTTAAAGGTTTAAGGTTGAAAGGTTTAACGCTTCGCTGTTTAAAGGGTTAAGGTTTAACGCTTAGCTGTTTAAAGGTTTAAAAAGTTAAAATTACATTAAATTCGTAATTCGTAATTTGTAATTCTTTAATTTTCCCCTTTCCCCTTGTCCCTTTCCCCTTATCCCTAAACCATTATTCATTATTCATTATTAATTATTAATTCTTTTGGGCGTTCCGGCTTTCCCAACCCACGAATCCACGCACGCCGTCGGGCTTGTTCCGGGGTCCGCTTCGCTCCCGTGCTTCACCGCACTTCGCTTAAGAAAATTCAGGCCATAACATAAAAATCATCGCGGCGCTCGTTCCGGTTCGCACCACCTTCGGTGCCCTCCACATCCCTAACGCTTTCAAAACCTACGGTTTTTTTAGTGAATAGTTAATAGTGAAGAGTTTTTTGAAGTAAAAAGTAAAACCTAACCTAGATGAGCTAGAACCGAAATAGCACACAGATGACACTGATAAAACAGATTCCACAGATGTAATTTGTTGAAAGGTTGAACGCTACGCTGTTTAAAGTTTAAAGGGTGAAACATCAATAAACCTTTAAACCTTTAAACCTTAAACCTTTAAACGAAGTTTATCTGTGTAAATCAATTCAATCTGTGTCATCAGCGTTCTATCTTTTAAAATGAATAATGGTTTAGGGGAAAGGGGAAAGGAAGTAAAAAGTAAGAAGTAAGAAGTATAACGTAAAAACTAAAACCCAAGAACCAAAACCCAATAACTAATAGCTGATAGCTGAAACCTGATAGCTAAAACCCAAAACCCAAAACCCAAAACCCCAAACCCCTTCCAAAATAAATTATTATAATTTTCGTTATGTGCATTGTTTTATTTTA
>DAONEU010000138.1:0-5175 GCA_035403245.1 Bacteroidales bacterium
AATACACCCTTTTATAATACGCTCGGCTAACTTTTTGTCCTTTTTTTTACTTTTTTTTATTTCCTCTTGATTATCAATGAGAAAAAATTGAAAAAAAATGATTTTATCGTTTTTTTGACCTTCATAATTCATCCTTTTCATTGACTTATGAACAGATTTTTGACCAATTTTGGATCAAAATCAACCAAAGTTTGCACAAAAGTCGTTTTTTCTTGTAAATGGTCTATTGAAAACTATCCTAAAATGGAACTCAAAACACCTCAAAAATGGTTCCATTTTGTTCGTTTTTATCAAAAAAAAAGGTATCTCTATTGAGATACCCCTTCTTTTTTTAATCAGAACGATTAGTGCGATCCACATGATTTACTACATCCACCTTTAGTCGATGGTGTTGTACACTCTTTTGGAAGCTTTGCTCTAGCTTTAACATCTCCCTTTACATCATCAGCATCAAAGCCTAATTTAGCAATCTCTTGACGTATCTTATCAGGTGTCGTTTTTGCTGGATTGTAGTTTACTGTGATTGTTGAAGAATGAAAACAAAATTCATAAGAATTAATCCCTTTTACAAATGGGATATTTTCTTTGAAAATCTCATCACTCTTGGCAGTGTAAGCATTGGTTTTAATTTTGATAGTTTCTTGTTTTGCACTTTGTGCTTGTAAACCCATAGTTGTTCCAAAAACAACTACTAACGCGATTAAAATTAATTTTTTCATTTTTTTGTTTTTAAATTGTTTAATATTGGTTTTATTTAATTGATAATCTAATTCCTGCATATCCCATAATCCCTGTTATTGGTGCATATACCATGGAAGCATCAAAACTAGATCCAAACGGATCCTGATGCCCTAATATCGGATGCTCTTGCTTATAGTTTAGTAAATTCTCTCCTCCAACATATACTTCCCATTTTTTGAATTTTTTAGAAATTTGAGCGTTCATAACAAAATAGTCTGGGGATTCACCTGTAAGTCTATAGGTAGGTAGTTCCATTCCTGTTGACGCTACTATAGGCAATCTCATTTTACTATTATATTGTAATGATACATTAAACTTCCACTTATTGTATGGTAATGCATAATTTAAATTCACTAATGCCTTATGTGGACTCATCAATGCTTTTTGAAGCAACTCTTGGTTTGAAGTATATTTTACATCATTATAACGATAGGCCAATGTAATTTCGAATCTTTCTATGGGCAACATAATCAATTCTGCCTGGAAGGCATGAGAATAGGACAAGTTATTTTGTCCGTTAAAATCTCCATTTAAATTGTATATATATATATCATGTTGACTTCTGTCCAAATCGACAATGGTTTGATTCACAAAATGAGTGTAATAGTAATCAAAAGTTAATGTAGATTTACCCCCTTTCATGGAGAACGATCTAACCAAACTTGCACCGGCATTATATGCCTCTTCCGGTTTCAAAGATTCAGTAAATTGGAAGTTCCTGTTACTTACCAAAAGGGATAAATTTTCTACAATTACATTGGATACCCGATATGCTTTCCCAATAGAACCTCTTATAGTAGTTTTGTCGTTGATTTGCCATTTGGTATGAACCCTTGGTGTCCAAAACAACTGATTGTATTGCTCATTGTAGTCGAATCTGATACCGGGCATGATAATGAACTTTTCATCGATAGTATAAGCATATTCTGCATAAAAACCTGGGACAACCTCAGTCTTTTTAAGTGTATAAGGAGTAAAACTACTTAAATAGGAACCTAAAAGTTCATTAAGATAATCTACTTGTAAACTAAGTCCAAACCCAATTCTATGATTTTGTTTGATCCCGAGTTTGTCTGTATATAACAAGTTCATATACCCACTCATTTGTTGCGCGTCATAATTTCTAAGACCAAAAACTGATTTATTGTCTTGCATTGTAAATGAAAAGATGGTTCCAACACTTCTATTTTCATGGTTTTTAAACATAAAACCATTTTTTGTCATAATATCAAACTTGTTTGTTTTGATATTTAAACCATACACAGAACTTGATAGAAAATCATTTTTTGCATCATAGTCCATCTCCCCTCCCGTTCTATTTTCAAATAGATAACTGATCATGGTTCTACCTTCAAGTCCTTTAGAATTCCTATAATCCATTCTGTACATGGCATTCAGTTGTTGATTTAGTGGAATATCCATGAAATTATCATGATTCATATCTATTCTGGCATACTGACTTTCTGTATGCAGTAAAAACAATCCTGAAATAGGCTTATTTTTGCTCAAATCGAATCTTGAATTAAAATTTAATTCTGCTTTTCCCATTGAACTACCATATAAATTCAAATAAACCTTTTCCATATTGGTTTCAGGTTTTTTGTAATCAATATTGATTTGTCCGGTAATCCCTTCATAGCCATTTGATACAGAAGAAGTTCCTTTAGAAATACTAATCGCATCCATCCATGGACCGGGAACAAATCCTAGCCCAAATTGATTTGCTAATAAACGGATATACGGAATGTTTTCAAGCAATATTTGAGTATAAATACCGGCTAAGCCCAACATAGTGATCTGTTTAGCACCACTAACAGCATCTGAATACTCTACATCAACGGAAAGTGAACCTTCAAAACTTTCTGAAAGGTTACAACAAGCGGCTCTTCTCAAGCCTTCAGTTGTAATTACCTGAGTCATTATAGGTTTTATGGAGATATAAGATCCTTCAGCAGCGACAACCTCTACTGCATTTAAGTTATTCGCCGAAGATAAAATAATATTTAATGATTCCTGATCTTTCTTTACAACAATAGTATCATTTTCGTATGCCAAATAACGAACAACCAAATGATCATTTTTACTACTTTTGGAAATTTCAAAATTTCCATTAACATCCGAATTTGCGCCCACATTTGTACCTAGCCATTGTAATGAAGCTCCAACGACCGGTTTCAACTTTCCATCATCCCCATATTCTGTGACAGTACCCTTTAACATTTGGGCATTTACTTGTGCAAATATGCACAGTATTATGATTGTTAAAATATTTTTTTTCATTTTTTTTTAATTAATTCTTAAAACCCTTAACGGGAATACTTGATTTATTGAAATAAGAAAATTAAAAAAAAATTAGGCGTAGTAAATTCTCTGTGAAGTAAAATTTAAAAAAGCTTTAGCTGATTTTATAAGCAAAGGTGGTCCAACTTTCAAAATTTCTAATTCGGAAAAAGGAACATCTAAATCTATATTTGTTAATAGTTGATTTTCAAATAACACCAAAGGAGCTGGTGATTTTACTTGATCTTTATTAAACTCGGTAACAACAAAGTTATCAGTAATTTTGATCAAATAAGTAATGATAAAACAATGGGAATGGTTTGAACATTCGTCTACTTCTGCTTCCAGTTGATCATCATCCAATGTAGTCATAAGACCGTCATCTACCTTAGATAAATCACACTCTGAGTGTTCTTCAGAATTATAAAAAGAGACAGATTGTGCATTCTCGTTTTCATGATGTTTATCACAGCATAAATGATGATGAGTTTTACAGCATTCATGTATTGTAACCATCACTCCCGTAGAAAAAGTAACAAATACAACCAAAATAAAAATGGTTAACATTTGTTTCATTAATTGGATTAACTTTTTCTTTTTCATACCGGTTGCAAAATTATATAAATTTTCAATACAGTTCTTTTTAGACTGTTTCATTCTTAAATAGTTTAACAAATAATTCTTTTCAGTAACGATTTTTATTCATATTTTTGCGCTCTTATCTTGAAAACATGAAGCGTTTTACTAAAAACTTTTGGACCGTTATTGGAATGGAATTTACTGAAAGAGGGTCCTATTATGGAGTGATGTCCATTTTATCTGCATATCTGGTTATGAGTAAAGCCGACGGGGGGCTTGAATTTTCAAAGGAGAGTGTTGGATTAATTAAAAGTGTCATCACTCCTCTTTTGTATATCCTTCCTATCCTTTCGGGCGCCTTGGCAGATCGGTATGGCTACCGAAAAGTATTGTTTTTTGCATTCATTGTGATGTCATTGGGCTATTTTTTCGTTGGACTTTCAACTACTTATCCACTCGTTTTCGCGAGTTTATTGTTTATGGTTACCGGAGCCGGTTTTTTTAAACCATTGATTTCAGGTACTATTGCACGTGAAACAACAGGTGAAAATAGTAGTCTGGGTTTTGGAATCTTCTACTGGACAATCAATCTGGGTGCATTTTTATTTCCATTGTTTTTGGTTCCCTTTTTGAAAAGTTACTCATACACTTACATATTTTTTGCTGCTGCAATCTTAACAGGAAGTTTGCTGTTTGTCAATCTTTTTGTGTATAAAGAACCCGAAAAACCTCAGACGACAAAACCACTTGGTCAGGTATTAAAAGAGATTCTGCTCGTTTTAAAAGACTGGAGGTTTATGTTGATGCTTTGTATTTATTCCTGTTTCTGGATCTGTTACTTTCAGATGTTTGACTCTGTGTTATGGTACGTTCAGGAAAAAATGGACATGACCGCAATCAATCAATTTGTAAATTCCATATTAACTCTTTTCATGGACAATCCATCCTGGCATTTTGATGTGGAACATGTTACTGTTATCAATGCCGGTGCCATCATTTTATTGCAACTTTTTATATCTTTAATTTTAAAAAGGAGCAAGCCATTGCCTACCATGATCATCGGAATTTTATTTGGAGCTCTGGGTTTGGCTTTTCTTGGATTTTCTAGTAATGCATGGGTATTTGTCGCCGGACTAGTCGTGTTTTCTATTGGTGAGATGTCTGCACATCCGAAATTTATTGCCTATATTGGAGAGATCGCTCCTGAGGACAAAAAAGCTCTTTATTTAGGCTATTCGTTCCTTTACGGTGTTATTGGAAGTGGTGTTGGTGGAATCTTAGGGGCTACACTTTATGTCACAATAATCGAAAAAGGAAATAACGCTCCATTGTTCTGGTTTATCTTCTCAGGTATAGGCGTTGCGACGGCATTAGGATTATTCATTTATGACAAAACAGTAAGAAAAACTAAATTAGTATAATTTATACTATGTTCACTTCAAGGACAATCTCAACCTGGAACTGTTCAAATACTGACTTCTGAATCTTTTTATACAATTGGACAATATCATCTCCTTTTGCATTTCCATAGTTAACGAGCACTAATGCTTGTTTAGGATAAACACCGGCATCTCC
>DAONEU010000139.1:0-4947 GCA_035403245.1 Bacteroidales bacterium
ATTGGCTTGAATAAATTATTTTTCCATTTTTACTATTGGTTTGCCATTTCGGGACCATTCACTCCAGGATCCCATATATAAATTGGGGATTTGAAATCCTGCGTAGTCTAATGCTAACAAAGTATGACAGGCTGTAACTCCGGATCCGCAGTGAACAATGATCTGATCTGCAGAATGTTTCTCGAAAGTTGTATCGTAGATTTTGCGAATTTCATCCTGCGTTTTAAAGGATCCGTTCGGGTTTAAATGGTCAAAGTATGGAAAATTGATTGCATTGGGAATATGGCCGGCCACTAAATCGATCGGTTCATAGATTCCATTGTAACGTTCTGCAGCTCTTACATCAATGATAACTTTATTGTTTGTTTGAGAAGCCTCTTCAACAACCTCTATGTTTACTAAAGGAAGTTTCCATTCTGTAACAAGGTAGGGTATAGTAGATTTTAATGAAATTGTCTGTTCCGTAGTAAGTTTGAAACCGAATTGTTCTGCCAATTGAAGACCACCGTTTAACACCTGAATTTTATCATGGCTAACAGCTTTCATCATCCACCAAAAACGAGCGGCACAATTTCCACCATAAGCATCATCATAAACAATCACTTGTGTCTCCGGAGTGATCCCTATGTTTCCTAGAAGTTCGGCAAATTGTTGAATTTTAGGAAGTGGATGACGACCACCATTAGCTGCATTCTCTTTGATATCAGCGAGTTGTGAGTCCAGATCGACGAAAATTGAACCTTCTAAATGTCCTTTGTTGTAACGATCCTTTGCATCTGCACCACCTCTGGCATCAATAAGGATGTAATTAATATGTTGGTTTTGTAAATTTTTTAACTCATCGGGTTGAATAATTGGAGATCTTTTGTTTTCCATTTTATTTTTTTAAAATCAATTGAATTAAATCCACGATTCTGTTTGAATATCCACTTTCATTGTCGTACCAGGCCAAGATCTGAATAAAATCACCCCCCAAAACTTTAGTACATAATGCATCAAAAATGGCAGAATGGGATTCACTTTGGATATCGCTACTCACTATGGGATCAGAAGTGAAAGCTAAGTATGGTTTTAGATTTCCTTGAGCCGCTTGACGAAAAGCTTCATTGATATCTTCGACGGTAGTTTTAGACTCAAGTTGAACTGTCAATTCCACAAAAGAGCAATCTGCGATGGGTACTCTGGTAGCAAATCCGTCAAATTTTCCATTTAATTTCGGTATAATTTTCTCCACAGCACCAATCGCACTGGTTGTAGTAGGAATTATATTGTTTATGGCGCATCTGGCTCTACGGAAATCACTATGGTAACCATCTTGTAAGTTTTGATTATTGGTCATTGGGTGAACCGTATTCATAAATGCTTGTTGGACACCAAACTTTTCTTCCAATACCTGCAACATGATCCCAACGCAATTGGTTGTGCATGAAGCATTGGAGATAATGGCATCAGAATCTTCTAAAATCGACTCATTGACACCCAAAACGACCATTTTATCGATTGAATCATCATCCGGAGGACAACTTAAAATCACCTTTTTAACACTGTCTTTTAGATGTTTTTCCAGCAAAGGTTTGGTCTTAAATTTTCCGCTGGATTCTACGACAACTTCCACATTATTGATTCCCCAAGGGATATCCTCATGATTCAGATAGTTTGTGATCAATATGTTATGATTGTTTACGTATAGGTAATGGTCATCAAAAGTGACATCCATTTCAAATTTCCCATGAATACTATCATATTTGAGAAGGTGTGCAATCATTTCGGGTGACATTTTGTCGTTGATGTGCACGAGTTCGAGTTCAGTGGAGAGTAAGACTAATCGAGAAACAAATTTTCCAATTCGTCCAAATCCGTTAATTCCAATTTTTGACATGTATTTTTGATTTTGTAGAGTTGTTGAGTGCAACTTCTCTACGATTAGGATAGATTACTCATTTTTTCGATGAAAGTGTTGTAAACTTGTTCAAACTCCCCACCGAAAGTAGATTCTGATAATTTTGATTTCATTACCAGATCAGAATTATCTCTTTGATCTTCGGGTAACACTAGAGAGATAGGGATTGCTTCACAATGAATACATTTGTCGCCCATTATTGCTTTCACTTTTTGAAAAACAATACCATGACCAAATTTTTCCTCTTTCATTTTATAATTACTTCCACAAGAAGTAACAAAAACCAATGATTTTATTTTAGCCTGATATTTTTTGATAAAATCATATAGTGGTTTTACCAGAGTTCCCATCCAGATAGGGCCAACTAAATAAACGCGGTCGTAAGTTTCAAAATTTCTTTGAATCTTTTTAATCCCTAGGCTAAAACGGAGAAGGAGCATGAAAAATGTAGTAATTCTGGGTTCAATAGGAACCACTTCACATTGTAGGGATTTGCCCATTTTTTGGGCTAAATATTTATTGTTACCACCTCTAGAATAATAAACGACGATTGATTTCATGTTTTAATTTTTTTTGAGGCGCAAAGATAAACAAAAATGGAGCAAAATCGTTTTATTATGCTCCATTTTAATACAATTTAACAATTGGTTACTTGATAATTGATTCCAAGTATTTATCCATATCCTCAGGAGTATCGGTAGGAGCAAACCTTTTAATTGGTTTACCGGTTGGATCCACTAGGAATTTTGTGAAATTCCATTTGATTCGTCCTCCAATAATACCTGAGAGTTCAGATTTTAGATACTTAAATAAAGGATGGGCATTTTTTCCGTTCACATCCACTTTAGAAAACATTTGGAAGGTAACACCATAATTCATAACACAACCTTCAGCGATAGATTTTTCATCTCCAGGTTCTTGACCTGCAAATTGATTACAAGGGAATCCTAGGATTACCAAACCTTTATCTTTGTATTTTTCATATAATTTTTCAAGTCCAGCATATTGAGGGGTAAAACCACATTTGCTGGCAGTATTAACAACGATCACATATTTCCCTTTATAGGAATCCATTTTAATCTCCTTTCCGTCTAACGAAATAGCGGAGAAAGTATAAAATTCACTTGACATATTCTTTTCTTGTTTTAAATTGGTACATCCTGATATTGAAACCATTAGGAGCACCATTCCGATTAATATATTAATTTTTTTCATAATTCTAATCTTTGAATAACTGAGCAAAGATAATTCAAAAATGAACACGAAAAGGTTGAAATTCAATTCATTTTTTAGAAGGAAGGTATTGATGGGGTCAATAAGAAAGATGAAAGAAGATGGTATATATGGAGATTAAACAAGTTGATTAATTCCATAAAGGGGAATATTTGTGATTTTTTCTTCTTTTTTATAGGGAGCCATAGAGCAACGGATAGCGTTTAAAGTTGGAAATTTTTCTAAGAAAAATTTCAATGATTTTGATTTTAAATTTACTTCAGATTTTACTTCAATAGGTATAATTTGATTTTTGTATTGTACAATAAAATCAATTTCAAGACTAGATTTTTCATTTGAAAAGTAATGAATAAACCTTTCTGAATTTGTTTTAAGTTGTTGCAAAACATACACTTCTGTAAAAGCTCCTTTATATTCAACAAAAATAGAATTTCCAATTAGAATCTCTTCAATTGGAGTATTGGCTTGTGCGCCCATTAAACCACAATCTAACAAATACAACTTAAAAGAATTTTCATCTTCATAATATTTTAAAGGGAGATCAGCTTTAGTTATTTTATGAATTTTATATACTAAACCGGCATCAACTAACCATTGAATAGCATTTTCAAATTGTGACCCTCTAGCGCCTTTTTGTAGTGAATTGTATATGAACTTTTTGTTTTCTTTTGCTAATTGAGGTGGAATGGAGTTCCATATTTTATTGATTTTTGGAATATCATTATTGGGTGCATGTTTAGAAATATCTAAAATATAATTTTTTAATAATTCATTTTGGATTTCTCTCACCTCTTTTGGATTTTTATAAGTAACATAACTTAAAACAGCTTCCGGCATTCCACCAATAAAGTAATATTGACGAAGTAAATCAATAAAACTAATTCTAAAGGAGTCAATAGTATTCCAATTATTAGTTTTTAATAGTTCATATTTTGATGATTCGCCCATTGCCAACAAAAATTCTTCAAAATTCATTGGGTATAAATGCAAACTATTTGTTTTCCCAACAGGAAATGAAGAATCACTATGTATTGAGACACCTAACAAAGAACCAGCCACAACGACATAGTATTCTGGACAATTTTCATAAAAGTATTTTAGGGAAGTCAAAGCTTTTGGGATCTCTTGAATTTCATCAAAAAAAATTAATGTTTCATTTGGGATAATTTTTTGATTACTTATAATTTCTAAACTTCTAATGATTCTAGGAATATCAAAATCGAAGAAAATAGCACTCAATTGAGCATTATTTTCACAATTAAGATACAGTAAATTTTTAAATTCAGTATTACCAAATTCTTTAAGAATATAAGTTTTTCCAACTTGTCTAGCGCCGTGTAGAATCAACGGTTTGCGATTATTTTTGTTTTTCCAGTGGATAAGATCTTGGTATAATTGACGATACATATAAAACTATTTGAAATGAAAGTGCAAATATATAATTTTTTTACGAATAAATGTCAGCAATAACAATTTTTACCACGAATAATTGTCAATAATGACAAAAATTACCACGAATAAGTGATAATAATGACATTTTTTACCACGAATATAAATCTTAAATGGGGATCCATTATATTCTTATAAAAGTAGGGTGCTGTTTCGAATGAAAAAATGGTGTCTTTGTAATGTATTTAAAGTGAGATAAATGAGTCAAAATTCACCCGTATTTTATTAGAATATGAAATCAGAGCTCAACGGATAATCGAGCACACGAACACACGAGCACATGAGCTTATTGTTTAATAATTTTCCCGGTTTGAATTTCATTACCAAATATCAATTTATAAAAATAGATACCAGATTGTAAATGG
>DAONEU010000140.1:0-4946 GCA_035403245.1 Bacteroidales bacterium
TAGTCTCTAGTCCCTCGTCTCTAGTCTCTTTTCCCAGTTCCACGCGCTGGCAACCATCTCCCCAATTCCCTTTTCAGCTTTCCAGTTGAGTTTTTGTTCGGCGAGGGTGGCGTCGGCCCAGATCTGCTCTATGTCGCCTGCACGACGGGGAGCAAACTGCCAGTTGAGTTTTACTCCGGTCTCCTGTTCAAAAGCGTGTATCACTTCTAAAACAGAGTACCCTTTGCTACACCCAATATTGTAGTATTCTATCGGTTGATCCATCCTTTTTTCTGTCATGCGACGCAAAGCAGCAAGGTGCGCTTTGGCCAGGTCAACCACATGGATGTAATCCCGAATGGCTGTTCCATCAGGCGTTTGGTAATCATTACCAAAGACTTTGAGCTCTTTGCGTTTACCAATGGCTGTTTGACAAATAAAAGGCATCAGGTTATTAGGAACACCATTTGGTAATTCCCCAATCAAGGCAGTTTTGTGTGCCCCTATCGGATTAAAATAACGTAATGCGATGGCTTGTAAATCTGAATTTGCTTTAACAGAGTCTTCAATGATCTCTTCAGCAATCCTTTTGGTATTTCCATAAGGAGAAGTAGCCGGCTGTAATGGTGAGTTTTCAGTAACAGGTAATGTTTTGGGTTGACCATAAACGGTACAGGAGGAGGAGAACACGAGATGAGGCACTTGAAATATTTTGAGCATGATCAACAGATTGATCAATCCAACGATATTGTTTTCGTAGTAATAAAGGGGTTTCTCAACAGATTCCCCCACTGCTTTGGCCGCAGCAAAGTGGATCACCCCATCAAATGGAGCGTGGTCTTCAAAGTAATATTGTAAATCTGATTGATCCAGCAGATCAAGTTTGGTAAAATGGGGTGCTTTCCCGGTAATCTCAGTAATCCGATCTAATACTTCAATAGTAGAATTGGATAGATTGTCTATGATATGTACATCATGACCCTCTTGTAAAAGTTCCACTACCGTATGTGATCCAATATAACCGGCCCCCCCGGTCACTAGTATTTTCATATTCTTAAATGTCGATAGTCTGTAGTCCGTAGTCTGTAGACTAATCACGCTCCGTAGGCATTTGTATTATGATAGGAGTAGCCGTAACGTCCGTAGCCACCGTAATGTCCATAACCACCGTAGCGACCGTAGCCATAGTGTAACGCAAGGTCGGAGCAATTGAGGATGATCCCCATGTTGGGGAACCGTTTGCCCTGATACGCTGACTCAATGTCAGGAAGTAATCGTTTGTCCAATAATCCGGCACGAACCACAAAGATGGTATAATCTGCAACTTTAGCAATCAAATCGGCATCGGTGATGATATCGATAGGAGGGGAGTCTAAGAAAATATAATCGTAATGAGCTTTTAATTTTTCTATTAAGGTAACTAAAGTTGGTCGTAGTAACAATTCAGCAGGGTTAGGAGGAATAGTTCCAACAGGAATCACATCGAGATGTTCATTCAATTCCCCTTTCACAACGATGCTTAATGGATCTGATACCTCCCCATTGAGGTAGTTGGCAACCCCTAACTTTTGTGGAGAGATGATCTTGCTTAAGGTTGCTTTTCTCATGTCAAAGTCGATCAATAACACCCGACTACCTTTGATAGCCATACTTTTTCCAATGTTAGAGGAGATAAATGTTTTACCGGCACCGGAATGGATTGAAGTGATCATACTCACGGTAGCCCCATCGGTATGACGTTGTACAAAATCGATATTGGTACGCAAGATACGGAAAGCTTCGTTGATATGGTTCCGGTTATGCTCTTCCACCACTACAATATTGGTAGGATCTTCCAACTCTTTTTTAGTCCATTTTTGATAGAATTTTCTTCTTTTTCTACTATCATGGTAAGGGATCTCCGACAAGAAAGGAACAGAAAGGACATGTAAGTCTTTTTTGTCTTTCACCATGGTATTCAGCTGTTCCACGATAAAAATGACCAATCCAGGAATGATCAACCCTATAGCGAAAGTGATCAGGAAGATCAAGCTTCTCTTAGGGCTGGTTGGTGAAGAATCACCGGATGGCGGATTCACCATACGGGTATTGTCGGAAGTGAAGGTTCTGGATAGTTCATTCTCTTCCCTTTTTTGTAACAAGAACACATACAATGCCTCTTTCACCTTTTGTTGACGTTCAACAGAGATCAGATACTTGGCCTGGTCAGGATTATTGGCGATCTGGGCGTTGGTTCTTTGTTCCGATTTAACGGTATTATTGATCTGGATCTTTAGTGTTTCGATATAGTCATCAATAGAGCGTAAGATCGCTTGTTTCATGGAGCTCAACGTTTGGTTTAAGTCCTGGATGATTGGATTTTGTTCACTACTATTAGCCAACAGTTTATTCTTTTGTAACAGTGTGGTATTGTATATGTTGATCTGTTGTTCAATATTGGTACTTCCAATACCGGAATTAGAGGGGAGTAGCTGGTTGGCAGTGGTCCCTTTTTTCATGTACTCCTGCACATATCTCGCCATCGACAACTGATTGTTCAAGGTTAATATCTGAGAATTTGTTGTACTCGACTGGGTCAATACCATGGTGGATACCGCTTGTAGGTCGGGCAACAAGTTGGCACTTTTGTATGTAGAGATGTTGTTGTCTAACAATCCCAGATCGGTTTCAATCACTTGTAACCTTTCATTGATGAACAAGGAGGTGTTGACGGAGATCTGGTTTTTATCTTCGAGCCATTTTTCGTTATAGATCGCTATTAATGTGTTTAAAAACTCTTCAGCACGGGTGGCAGAAATATCATTCAACGTCATGTTAATGATAGAAGCATCTTTATCTCCCAATTCCACTTTTAAACGGGATGTATAACTTCCTGCAACGTTTTTAACGTTATTCTTGGAGAAGTATATCTTCGATTTAAAGTATTTATGGGAGAAAGAAACGGTTGGATTTATGGTTAAGACTCCACAAGGTGTTTTAGTAGGAACACCTAATACTATGATTTGTTCGTTATTATAATTTCTGTCATTCCAGTTGATGTTGTAGATCTTCACTTTTTTCTGACTGATCGGTTCGATCGTAAAAGAAACGGTCTGATTTGCCCCGATTAAAGAGTCTAATTCCACAACAACAGGAGAAGAAGTGTAAAGATCGATATTTCTCACCCATCTGTGTTTGACTGTATAGTTTAGATCGAGTCTCAAACGTTTCACCACCTCTTCAATGATCATAGGAGATTTAATGATCAACATCTCATTTTTAAGGTTGGTGTTTGATTTGAGCAAGCCCATATCGGCAAACATCTCGGTCGAGGAGTTTAAGGAGTTTCCTTTTTTATCCTCTTTGATGAGGATCGATGTTGAACGGGTATAAACAGGAGATTTAATTAAAATGTAACCTGTTCCCATCGATAGCAGGATGACAATAGATAGGACAAACCATCGCCAGTTAGCGAGGAATAGGAACAAAAGTTCACGAATATTGATTGATTCTTGATCTTGGGTATTTTCGGGGTATTCTGACATGGAATTCTTTATTAATGGTTTTTATGGCACACTGATGACACTGATTAAACAGATTTTCACAGATTGAAGGTCGATAGTCGATTGTCGATAGTATTGAAAATAGGATATTTAATTAGCTTATTTGCTCATTATCACATTAGCATATTATTATATCTGTGGTCATCAGCTTAATCAGTGTCATCAGTGTTCTATATTTAAAATTATCTTAAGAAAATTAAAGATATAGTACTGATGAGGGAGGCGACGGAGATCCACAACGACACGGACTTGAGGTTGTTTTCGTTGATGGTGGATTGGCCGGCGCGGATCTTGTTGGGTTCTACATATATAATATCGTTTTGTTTGAGATAGTAAACCGGAGAGTCGAAAAGATCGGCGGTGCGGATATCCACTTTATAGATTATACGCTCCCCGTTGGTTTCACGAATCACGGTGATGCCGTCTCTTTTGCCAAAGATGGTCAGGTCGCCTGCCATACTGATGGCATCTAAGAGGGTGATTTGATCCCTTTCGATTTTATATCTTCCGGGGTTTTTCACTTCTCCCATCACTGAAATGTATAAGTTCATGAAGTCAACAGTAACAACAGGATCTTTGATCAAGTTAGATTTGATTAAAGTATCTTTTATCAAAGTTGCCAGTTGATGTCTGGTCAAATCAAGCACTTTTAATTTACCCACAACCGGAAAATCGATGAATCCTTCCAAATCTACAGTGTAACCGGAGATTTCACCTCTTTGAGTAGTAGAACCGGCTGGACCTACCATTGATTGATATCTAGTTAGGTTAAACAGAGCCGCTAACTCTTGATCCTTACTGGATACAATAATAGAGACCATGTCTTTTGCCTGAATAGTGATGTTACTACCTGCCATTACCTTTTTGGGGGTTTGAAGTTGCGCATCCTGTAAATACAATATTTGTTTTGATGTATTGCAAGAAAAAAGAAGTAAACCGGCGGATACAACGAAGAATAATTTTTTTAAAAAATGAAACATGTTAATTATTTTTATTGATTGGGACTATAAGAGAAGGGTGGATAAAAGTAGTAGCCACGGCCATAAGTCCCTCAATAGTCACGACTACTCTTCTATCACCCTTTATTCGGATAAAGGTCCCCTCAACACCTTTGAAAGGACCTGCAATAATTTTTACCTTATCACCTTTAGACAAATTGATATCACCCGGCTTTAGATAAACCAATTGTTCATCCAAACTTCCGGCCACCAAAATAAAATCCTCCATCTCTTTTTTACGGATGATCTGAGGCTTTTTAGTAAGGGGATTGTATAAAAAACGAATTGGGATTTGCTCCTCCATCTCCTCTTTGAGCTGTTGTACCCTCGAAATAGTACAAAATACAAAGATGTAATTGTTGATGGCAGGAACTAATTTTTCGACCGGCTTATCATCAACTAACTTGACTTTTCTGATAAGCGGTAC
>DAONEU010000141.1:0-4931 GCA_035403245.1 Bacteroidales bacterium
CCTGGCCTTCGCCCTAATGCGCACAAAACCTTCGGTTTTGTAGTGAATAGTTAATTATGATGAGTGCACATTAGTGTTGTCAGAAAGTAGAGATAAAGTTGGTTTTAGTATGAGGAAAATTTGTAATTTTGTCCGTCAAATTAAGATCACTTTTTACAAATGAGAGATAGAACTCTGAATCTTTATTTATAGAAGAAAAAAATGACCAACACAAAAAAATGTCATTACAAATGGAAAATTGAAATTAATAAATTATGAAAAGATTGATATTACTAATTTTTGGTCTAGCTTCCATCTATAA
The DNA here is from genome assembly GCA_035403245.1 of Bacteroidales bacterium. Classification (GTDB taxonomy): domain Bacteria; phylum Bacteroidota; class Bacteroidia; order Bacteroidales; family WCHB1-69; genus UBA5429. Next base: position 302 of record DAONEU010000141.1, read on the forward strand.
TATATGTGCACAAATTGATGATAATAATAAAAATCTAAAATATCATCCATCTGTTTTCTTTTGCCGTAATGATTCCGTTTTTAAAGCTCGAATATAAATCAATGACTACAATACTTTTGATTCTATTAAAGTAGGGTTTATTCAAAAAACATTAAGACCCAAAAACTCAAAATCAATATGTAATTATGCACGTTATAGAAAATCTATTCCTTCTCGATTATACAGGAAAATTAAAGAAGATGTTCAGGCAGATTTTCAATGCAAATTAACAGGGATTTATTCGACGAGAAGATGTAATGATAATGTAAAAGAGATTTATTTTTTTGGGATCTCTTTTTCTTATAAAAACAATGATGTCCCCTAAAAAATCGAAAAACAATAAGCTGACTATCAGAAAGAATCTATTCTACTAAAAAACGGGTAATGCATTTATTGAAAATCACCCTACTTTGTAATGATTTTAATAACTGAATTTTACAAATTTTGAAAACCGTTATTTATTAGAATATTTTTCCATGGGGAAGCTTTAACGTCGAACGTTTAACGTCGAACGTTTAACGTCGAACTGCTCCTGTCTCCAGTCGCTTGTCTCTAGACCAAAACCGAAGGTTTTGTGCGCATTAGGGCGGAGGCCAAATACCCCGCAAGTTGAACAGCTTAGTGGTGCACGAGACGGGCAGAGCGACGAAGGAGCTCCTGCACGGCCGATGCACCACTTGGCTGTGAAACGAGGAGTATGGGCCGGAGACCGACGGCGAGCCTGCGAGCCGGAATGCCCAAAAATAATCATTTTTTATATAATTTTTTTTCATATTTTTGTAAGCTAGGTTTTAAAGTATAATTAACACGTGATATCATGAATGAAAAAAATTTACAAGAAGAATTAACCGACATTAAACTTCCTGAAAATGCTTATACTGAGCTGAAAGAGGGGGAAAGCTACAAACCTATTCTGTTGGGAGAAAAGAAATATCCTGAAGTGAACTTATGGTCAGTGACTTGGGGTATTTTAATGGCTATCATTTTTTCAGCTGCAACCGCATACTCCGGATTGAGATTCGGTCAGGTTTTTGAAGCTGCTATCCCAATCGCGATCATTGCCGTTGGAGCATCTACATTAGCTAAAAGAAAAAGTGCCCTTTCAGAAAACGTTATCATTCAATCTATTGGAGCAAGCTCTGGCGTAATTGTAGCAGGTGCCATTTTTACACTTCCTGCCATCTACATCATCAAAGAAACCAATCCTGCTCTTGGTGCTGAAATTCAAGTAAATTTCTTTCAAATATTCTTTGCATCTCTATTCGGAGGTTTTCTAGGAATTATGTTCCTTATCCCTTTTAGAAAATATTTCGTAGGTGATATGCATGGTAAATATCCTTTCCCTGAAGCTACTGCTACTACAGAAATCCTGGTTTCAGGTGCTAAAGGTGGTAATCAGGCTAAATTATTAATCGTGAGTGGTTTAATTGGTGGTCTTTACGACTTCTTCGTAAGTACATTCCAGTTTTGGGCTGAAAATATCACTACAAGAATGACCGAATGGGGCGAAAAACTGGCTATGAATTACAAATTCGTATTCAAAATGAATGCCGGTTCTATCTTGCTAGGGACAGGCTACTTAATCGGGTTAAAATATGCGATGATCATTTGTGCCGGTTCATTACTTTCCTGGTGGTTTATTGTACCACTTCTAGGAAGCTATGGCGTTACAACAGCAGGCGTTTTAATGAACACTTTAGATCCTGAAATCATCTTTAAAGAATATGTAAGATATATCGGTATCGGCGGTATTGCAATGGCCGGTATTCTTGGCGTAATCAAATCTGCCGGTGTAATTAAGAAATCCTTAGGCGTAGCTTTTAAAGCCGGTAAAGCAGGTGCAGAACATCAAAATAATGTCCTTAGAACTCAAAAAGATATCTCCATGAAGATCATTTTGATTGGTTTTATAGTTGTTCTAGTATTATTAGGTGTATTTTTCTTGTTTGGAGGAATGGATATGAACATCACTCAAGTTTTAGTGGGTATTGGTGTTATTTTTATCTTCGCATTCTTGTTTACAACCGTTGCTGCCACTGCAATTGCAACTGTTGGTACTAACCCTGTATCCGGTATGACTATGATGACTTTGATCCTTTCTTCTTTCATCCTTTCTATGGTTGGATTAAAAGGGGGTTCAGGAATCGTTACTGCTCTAGTAGTTGGTGGTATTGTTTGCTCAGCACTTTCTATGGCAGGTGGTTTTATCACCGACTTAAAAATCGGGTATTGGATTGGAACTTCACCATACAAACAACAAGCTTTGAAATTCTTAGGTACTTTTGTTTCAGCTTTAACTGTTGGAGCTGTAATCATGATCCTTTCCAAAACATACGGATATGGTCCAGATGGCTTAGTAGCTCCTCAAGCAAACGCGATGGCTTCTATCATCCAACCTTTAATGTCAGGTGGTGAAACTCCATGGATGTTGTATATTATCGGTGCTGTTTTGGCCCTTCTTCTAGATAGAATTAAAATTCCTGCGCTTGCATTTTCATTGGGAATGTTCATTCCACTTCAATTAAACATACCTCTTTTAGTAGGTGGTGCGATTGCTTGGTTTGTAAGTTCAAGAAGTAAAGATGAAGAGATCAACAAGTTAAGAAAAGAAAAAGGTACCCTTTTGGCATCAGGTTTATTGGCCGGTGGTGCAATTATGGGTGTTATCAGTGCTATTTTGAAATATGCCGGAGTACAATTATCTACTACTCAAGCATTCCAAAAATCGGACTTCTTCTCCATTTTGGCCGTTGTCGCTTATATTGGACTAATCATCTATCTGATCATCCATTCATTAAAAGTTAAAAAAGAGGAAATTTAATTTATTAAATCAATACAACAATGCACATAGCAATAGCCGGAAATATAGGATCAGGAAAAACAACATTAACCGGAATGTTGGCTAAACATTATGGTTGGGAACCACAATATGAAAGTGTCGATAACAATCCCTATCTAGCCAGTTTTTACGAAGATATGCAACGCTGGTCTTTCAATCTACAGATCTATTTTTTGAACTGTAGATTCAGACAAGTGACTGAAATCCGTAAGAAGAAAAAGGATATTGTTCAGGATAGGACCATTTATGAAGATGCTTACATTTTTGCCCCCAATCTTCATACAATGGGACTCATGCCAACCCGGGATTTTGAAAACTATGCATCACTTTTTGAGTTGATGTCTCAGTTTCTTCAAGCACCTGATCTATTGATTTATCTAAAGGCAGATGTTTCTACATTAGTGGCTCAGATTCAAAAAAGAGGAAGAGAATATGAAAATTCGATCCGATTGGATTATTTACAACACTTGAATGAGCGTTATGAAGAGTGGATCTCCAAATACAATTCCGGAAAATTATTGATCATTGATGTAAATACCATTAAATTTGGCGATGTTCCTGAAGATTTTGGTATTGTTATTGATAAAATTAATGCAGAATTATTTGGATTATTCAAATAGTCAATAATGAAAAAGATTGGAATTATCCCCGCCAGATATGGATCATCCCGTTTTCCGGGAAAACCATTAGCTGATATTCATGGTAAACCCATGATTCAGCATGTTTTTGAAAGAGCTTCCGAATCTTCGCTTGATCAGGTTTTTGTGGCCACTGATGATCAACGAATTGTAGATTGTGTCATCGCTTTTGATGGAAATGTTATTCTCACTTCACCCGATCACCCATCCGGAACAGACCGTTGCGGAGAGGCTACCAGAAGATTAAATCTTTCTGATGAGGATATCGTAGTGAATATTCAAGGAGATGAACCCTTCATTCAAAAAGATCAGATTGATGCGCTGGTACAGTTATTTGAAGATCCAAAAGTTGAGATTGCAACTCTTGTGAAACCTTTTGAAAATGAAGATGATGCGCAAAATCCAAATAAAGTAAAAGTTGTTTTTACACCTGATCAGAAAGCCCTTTATTTCAGTCGCTCTTTGATCCCTTTTAGTCGTGACAATGAATCGGTAACTTACTATAAACATTTGGGAATTTATGCGTATCGCTATGACGTTCTGAAGAAATTAATTCAACTTAAATTATCCAATTTAGAAAAAATCGAAAAATTGGAGCAGTTAAGATGGCTTGAAAACAATTTTTCCATATATGTTTCCGTTACTCATCACGAAAGTGTGGCTATAGACACACCCGAAGACTTGCACAAAATTCAAAATATTAATTTTTAAACTGAATACCCATGATTATCAACAGCATTATTAGGTATTTACAAACAGATGATGAGTTAATCGTCAATCGTTTGGGGCGTTTTACTAAAAAGAGTGTTGCCTCTCAAGTGGAAGGTAGCATGATCACCCCTCCTAAAGTGATTCTGGAATTTGAGTATGCAGAAGATGGAAATGGCTTTTCATTAGTCGACAGGATCTCAAGATGGGAATCGTTAAGACTTTTGGACGCTGATGATGCAGTTACCAAATGGGTTTCAGAATTAAAAACTGCCGTTCAAAACAATAAAAGTGTTGCCTTTGAGAATTTTGGAACATTTTCAATGAATCCAACGGGCAAAATCGTGTTCGAATCGGATATTATTAAGGAACTAAACGGTGAATTTTACGGAATGAATCCTGTTCC
>DAONEU010000142.1:0-4906 GCA_035403245.1 Bacteroidales bacterium
GCAATTTTCCTCACCCAACCTTCAAAAGAACCTAAAAATTTAAAATTATTGATATATAAAAACACCTTAAGAAAAGCATCCTGGAAAATATCGTGAGCGTCATTTTCATTTTTAGCAAATCTTAAAGCAATTCCCATCACCAACTTAGAATGTTGATCATAAAGCAATTTCTGGCATTTTTCCTTACCAATCTGACATCCTTTTATGATCTCCTCTTCAGTCATTAGCATCAATAATTTGTTTTAAGACGATTTTTTTATAAAAACGTTGCTTTTCTATTTATTTAGTAACGGTATTACTTTTAATTGCAGCAATTGAAAGGATCAATCCTAATGCAATACCTAATAAGGCAGCGAATAAAACCTGAAACTCACCCGGCAAAATGAAAGTGATGGTATGAGCAGGAATCCAGAAAAATGGGATCGTTTTTTTGAATACAAAGCCCCATTGAACTTTCCAGTTCAATTGAGAGATAATTTCTCCAAAGTTTAAAGGTGTAGTTAAAAAATTTAGTCGTCCTTTGCAATTAGCTATATGTGAATCAGTTATCTTATGAATGGTCATAAATACCGGTGCAAAAGTGGTATTCATCATGACACTGATACAAAATGCTCCAAACAATTTCATGCCCGAAAATGAGCCTTTCATCGCTTCAGGTAAGCTTTCAAAGATTTGAAATTTAGAAAGATAAGTTGGTACACCAAATTTAAAAACGCCCATAGCAATTGCGATCCACATCCCGAGAACACCCCAAACGATAGCTCTAGGTAATATTCCAAATCCGGGCGTATTGTATTTCCCGGTTTTGATGCGAAGTCCTAATACTTCTCCAAAAGTAGCCAGAATGGCAAATTTCAAGAATGCCATAATCAATGGATGATTTCCATTAAAGCTTAAATACCAATCATATACGGGTTTAAAAATAAAAAATGGTGCAAAAAACAGGATCACTCCTAAAAGCATGTAAAAATCGACTCTCTTCATTGTTTAAATTTTTTTCGCAAAAATACTACAAATGAAGCATATATTTAAGTTAGAAAAAATCGGTTAAAAATAGATATATTTGCAGAAACAAAAGACAAAATACAACAAAATGAAAATCATTATTTTAGGAGCTACATCAGGATTAGGAAGAGGAACGGCTGAACTTTTTGTAGCAGCAGGTCATCAAGTGGGTATAGCCGGAAGAAGAGTGGAACGTTTGGAACAATTATATCAAAAATTTCCGAATCATATCGTTTATGAAGAGATTGATGTAACCGATTCTAACATGGAGAAAGGTCTAGATATGTTAATCCAAAAACTGGGAGGTTGTGACCTGTTTTTATACTCCTCAGGCGTTGGTAAAACCAATTTTGACATGGAGTACTCTAATGAAAAATGGACTAATGATGTAAATGTTAATGGATTTGTAAAAGCAGTTTGTTTTATGTTTCAATATTTTAAAACACAGGGTCATGGACACATTGCCGCCATCAGTTCAGTGGCCGGATTTAGGGGAATTGGTGGTTCTTCTGCTTATTCTGCAAGCAAAGGATACCAAAGGTTGTATATAGAAGCGATGGCACATGCTTCAAATACCCGAAAATTGAATATCAAATATACGACTATTATCCCCGGGTTTGTTGATACAGAGATCATTGCAGATCAAAACTATCCACTCACTTTATCCTGTGATAAAGCGGTAAAAATAATCTACCGTGGATTGTTAAAACAAAAAAGGAAAATTTATGTGGATGGCAAATGGAGATACATCTCGGGTTTGATGAGAATCATTCCATCGTGGATTTGGGAAAGAATGAATATTAAATAGAATTAGCAAATTTGGAAATTAGCAAATTAGCAAATGACAATGAAAAAAAAAATTAATTAGCTAAGGAGGGCGTTGAATAATATTTCGATGGGGTGAAACGAGTGTTCGTTGGTTCCATCTTTGATTTGATGGCGACAACTGGTGCCACATGCTGAAATAATGGTGTTTTCCTCCCGATTTTGAATCGCCGGAAACAATTTTAAATTCCCCACTTTTTGTGACAATTCATAGTGTTCCTTCTCAAATCCGAAAGAACCGGCCATTCCGCAACACCCATCCTCGATCAGTTCTACCTGGTAATTTTTAGGTATCTGCATCATTTTTACACTTATAGATTTATCAGACAGCGCTTTTTGATAACAATGAGCATGAAAAATAATCTTTTGAGACTTTTCCGTAAACAACGAAGCAGAAATATTCCCCTTCTCCAATTCTTGAACAATAAATTCATCGATTAACAGACAATGAGGTTTTAGATGAAGTGCTATCTGTTTCGATGCTCCTTGCAACAAATCGGGATATTCATCTCTGAATGAGAGTATTGCAGAGGGTTCAATTCCAATAAGCGGAGTATTGTGATCGATACAATTTTTATAAATATCGATATTTTTTTGGGCGCATTTTCGGGCACTTTTAAGCATCCCCTTAGACAAATAGGTTCTTCCACTAAATGCCGATGGGATCATTTCTACCTGATATCCCAGACGTTCGAGTAAAAGAATCGCTTTTTTACCAATCTCTACATCATTGAAATTCGTGAACTCATCAGGGAAAAGGTACACTTTCCTGTCAAATGTAGGTTTATCTTTTCGTTTTTGATGCCATTTCAATAAAGTGCAGCTTTGAATCTCAGGTAAACTGCGATCGACCGCAAATCCAACCCCTTTTTTAAACCATTTTGATACTGTTTTTTGAGTGATCACAAAATTATAGATGGAAGAGAAATATACTCCCAACTGATTAAATTTGGGGTAGTTTCCAATGATCCAGGACCTAAACGGGATTCTATGACGGGTATAATATTGTTGAAGAAATTCAGCTTTTAACTTTGTAATATCCACTTGTGAAGGGCACTCCGCTTTACAAGCTTTACAGGAGAGGCACCAGGATAAAATTTCATAAATTTCCTGATCAATATATTTTAAATCTGGACTCTCTTTTTTTGATAATTTCGATACATAAGGATTCCCTTCAGAACTATTAAGTATCATTTCCCGAAGCAAATTGGCCCGGGCTCGCGTGCTGTAATACTCCTCATTCATCGCCTGATAAGAGGGACACATCGTTCCGGTTTGTTGGGCAGACTTTCTGCAATCTCCTGAATTACAGCATTTTTTAAGTGCATTTACGAAACCATCCGTTTCGGGAAAATCATAAAAGGATGGAATTGTAATGGGTTGATCCTGTGGCGTTTCTCTCAGATTTTGATCCATTCCGGGTGCCTCAACAATTTTTCCGGGATTCAGAATGCGATGGGGATCAAAAATATTTTTAAGTTGAATAAAAGTTTGATAAATGGTTTCTCCTAGCATCAGCGGGAGAAATTCTGCCCGTAAACGGCCATCTCCATGCTCCCCACTCAAACAACCTCCATATTTTTTCACCAGAAGGGCATCCTGAAGGGCCAGCTTATGAAAGAGTTCGACATGTTTTGGATTGTGAAAATCGAGCACCGGCTTTTTATGGATCTCACCGGTTGAAATATGTCCATAAGAGACCATTTGCAAACCGTTTTCTTTACAAATAGACTCAAATTCAGCATAATAGGATGGCAACTTTTCAGGAAGCACAACGCTATCCTCCACAAATGACTTTGGTTTGGCACTCCCTTTCATGTTCGACATGATCCCTAACCCCGACTTTCTGATTTGCCAGATTTTATTTACATCTGACCCCAATAAAACCGGAAAGGAATACCCAATTTGTTGGTTTTGAAGCGCTTTTATGCAATCGTTACATTTTTGATGTAAAATTGTGGTGTCAGATTCACTAAATTCGATGGCCAAAATATGGATGGCTCTACCCTCCTCTTCGGTATTTAAAACGGAGATATTCTCTTTTTGGGAACTATTTTGAAGACTTAACTGAATAATCTGATTATCTATCAGTTCTACAGCAGTGGGATGTAGATCAAGGGCTATTAAATTACCTTTTAAAACCTCATCAACAGAGTCACAATGCACCGCAATCACCCCTTTTTGAAGTTTTTGGATGGGAGTCAGGTTCAACTTCAAATCAGTAATAAATGCCAGAGTTCCCTCTGAGCCGGCCAATAGCTTACAAAAGTTGATGGGTTCAGTCATCAATTCATCAATTGCATAGCCCGAATTTCTTCGACGAATCTTTTTATCCGGGAACTGTTTTACGATCTCATTTCTGATTTCCTGAGGTTGCAACAAATCTAAAACAGATCTATACAATTTTGATTCATAAGTATTTTCATTCAACACTTTTTGCAGTTCACTCGAAGTGAGTTCTTTAAAATGGACGAAAGATCCATCTGAAAGAAACCCTTTTGCTTCCAGTACATGATCACGTGTACTTCCGTAGAGCAACGAGTTGCCGCCACAGGAGTTATTACCGAACATTCCACCGATACACGCTCTATTAGAGGTTGAGGTTTCCGGTGCAAAGAAGAGTTGCTCTTTTGAAAGATACTGATTGAGATCATCCCGCACAACGCCGGCCTGCACCCAAACAGTATGGTTTTCAGGAACCGGATCATAGATTTGAGTCAGATATTTCGAAACATCCACGACCAATCCATTTCCGACCACCTGTCCAGCGAGGGAGGTACCTCCGGCTCTCGGGATAATGGGGACCTGATGTTGAGCCGCCCATTGAACAGTCAGAGCTACATCATGATTATTTTTAGGATACACAACTCCCAGGGGGATCTCCCGGTATTCGGAAGCATCAGTAGCATACAACAAACGAAAAGTCTCATTTCCGTAGCCTTCTCCTTCAATAATTTGCCATAAAGATTTCAATTCCGACATGATGATAGGTTTGAGGTGCAAAGGTAAGGAATTTTACTAATATGCTATTTTTGGGTTCAGGGTTCAGGGTTCAAGGTTCAGGGGGAAAGGGGAA
>DAONEU010000143.1:0-4876 GCA_035403245.1 Bacteroidales bacterium
CGTCATGAAATGGTTGACTTCTGGTCTGTATTGTTCTCCCCATTTGCCGTAAACAAGTTTATTCACACCGTAGTTTCCAGCATGGGAGTTGCCGCATTCTTTATGATTTCTATCAGTTCCTGGTATCTTTTGAAAAATAAAAATATATTATTGGCGAAAAGAAGCATCGTTATTGCTTCTGTTTTTGGTTTAATGGCTAGTTTGTTTACTGCAGTATCCGGACACCAATCTGCTTTTTCTGTAGCACAACATCAACCTGCTAAACTCGCCGCTATGGAAGGTTTGTATCAGGGGAAAGAGGGTGCCGGATTGGTAGGTGTCGGTATTTTAAATCCTTCAAAAGAGATTGGAGATGATAAAGATGAATTTTTAATGCGAATCGAAATACCTAAGATGTTGTCCATTCTGGGGTACAACAGTATGAGTGCCTACGTTCCCGGAATTAATGATTTGGTTTACGGAAATCCTGAAAGAGGAATTCTGTCGGCTCAAGAAAAAATGGCTAAAGGGAAAGTAGCCTTACAAGCTCTTGCCGATTACAAAAAAGCGGTTGCTGATGGAAATGACAGCATCAGAGATTTGAATAAAACTTTATTCACCGCTAATTATAAATATATGGGTTATGGTCAATTGGATAAACCGGAAGACGTGATTCCACCTATTCCAATAGTTTTTTACGCCTTTAGAATTATGGTGATTGTTGGAGGTTTGATGATCCTTATGGCAATGATCTTCTTATGGTTAGGAATGAAAAACAAACTGGAAAAATACAAATGGTTGCTCAAAATTGGAATCTGGATGTTCCCGATCTCTTTCCTTGCATCTATGGCAGGTTGGGTCGTAGTTGAAGTGGGAAGACAACCCTGGACCATTGACGGATTATTAGCCACATCCTATTCCACATCCAATATCACAAGTACAGCTGTTCTGTTAACATTCTGGATCTTCTTATCCGTTTTGTTAGCGCTCGTTGTTGCAGAATTTAAAATCATGTTAAACGCCATTAAAAAAGGGCCAAATCAATAAGGAGGTAACTATGTTTGAATCATTAGATCATATCCAATTACAACAATACTGGTGGCTTGTGATGTCCATTGTTGCCGGTGCTTTAGTCTTTCTTCTATTTGTTCAAGGTGGACAAACCCTTATAGATATTGTAGGAAAAACTGAAAATGAAAAGTCTTTAATCATCACCTCTATCGGTAGAAAATGGAAATTAACTTTTACTACATTAGTGGTGTTTGCAGCAGGTATGTTTGCCTCTTTTCCCCTCTTTTATTCTACCTCTTTCGGTGGTGCTTATTATGCATGGAAAATATTCTTACTCTGCTTTGTCCTTCAATCCATAGCTTTTGAATTTCGAAGAAAAAAAGGAAATCTTTTTGGAGCCAGAACCTACGAGTATTTTTTATATATCAATGGTTTCTTGGGCACTTTTCTTTTAGGTTGTGTCGTAGCAACTTTCTTTACCGGAAGTAATTTTATCAGAGATACTTACAACCAATCTGAATGGCAAACCCCATTTTACGGGATTGACATTTTGTTTAACTTTACCAACCTGGCTCTTGGTTTTGCCATTTTATTCCTATCAAGGATCATGGGAGCGCTCTATTTAATCAATAATATTGACCATGATGCGATTAGAGAAAGAAGCAGAAAACAAGTTTTATGGAACACCCTTCTTTTCCTTCCATTTTTCTTATTCTTCCTGATAAGAGTATTAACGATGGATGGCTATGCCTACGATCCACAAACGAAAATCGTTTCTATGGAAGCTTATAAATACTTACATAACTTTCTTGAGATGCCCATAACTTTGGTTTTATTGGGATTGGGCGTGGTCTCTGTTTTATGGGGTATTGGAATCGCCTATTTTAAAAAGAGTAGAAATGGATTCTGGTTTACCGGTTTAGGCGCTTTCTTAACCGTCTTAAGTGTATTTATGATTCTTGGGTACAACAACACTTGTTTCTATCCTTCTTCTGCAGATCTTCAAAGCTCCCTCACTATTGAAAATGCTTCTTCCAGCAAATTTACCTTGACTTATATGTCATACATCTCCTTATTGTTACCACTCATTCTTTGGTACATTTATGCCGCCTGGAAAGCAATTGACAAACACAAACTATCTGAAAAAGATCTTACTGAAGATGCAGATGAAGAACAAATCTATTAAAAAATTGAAATTATGGAACATTTAGGATCAATATTATGGCTGATTAGCCTCCCTGTGGTAGTCTTTTTAACCTATAGAACCATTTTATGGGCTCTAAAAAAAATGGATAAAAAATTATAACGATTAAACTTATAGGATTCAAAGCTGTCCAATAAGTGAATTTGAATTCTTAAACTAGCTTTTAAGAATTATTTATTTCTCTGTGTGTGTAAAAGCTATTCGCTCCCCGCGAATAGCTTTTTTTAATCTTTATAAATGAAAATTTAGATCTTTACGATATCCAATTCACTATTTTTGTACTGATTGGTCATCAAAATGGGTTGAACCAATGACTTGATTTCGTTTCCAATCGCTTCAATAGTATTCTTTTTAGCGAATGGTCTATAATAAACGATGCTCACTTCTCTAACAGGAATGGGCGATTTGAAGAATTTAACTTTTGCTTTTCGTTCATCAGTTAAAGTTTGGTAGTAGAGTTCAGGGATAAGGGTTAATCCACCCAATTGATCCACCATATTTAAAAGGGTGCCAAAACTGTGGGCGTCAAACTTAAGATTGGTAGGCATATTCTCCTTTTTCTTCAAAGAACAAAGATTGATCACCTGATTTCTTAAACAGTTTCCCTCTTCCAACAACCAGATTTTATGAGTTCTAATATCCTCAGGGATAATAAACTGAGTATCTTTATTCATCGCACCATAAACCATCAGTGTTTCGTAATAAAGGATCTCCTCTTCGATCTCTTCTGTTTCGAGAGGGGTTGCTAAGATTCCCATATCTATAGTTCCCTCTTTCAATTGTTTTAAGATATTATTAGTGGTTACCTCATACATCTCAATCATCAATTCAGGATATTTTTTTAAAAGAGGCATCAAAACTATCGGTAATAATGAATTGGCAATGGTAGGAATGATCCCAATCTTGATCGTACCGGAGATATCATGTACATTATTTTTTGCAATTTCCTTCAAATAATAGGTCTCCTGAAGTATTTTTACAGCCTGCCCAACAATCTGTTTTCCTTCATCAGTAGTCATTACAGGATTATTTTTCCGGTCAAAAATTACTACATTTAGCTCCTCTTCCAGCTTTTTAATCATAGTACTGAGGGTTGCTTGTGTGATGTAGCAATGATCTGCCGCTTTGCTGAAGTTTTTAAACTGATCAACTGCTACAATGTACTCTAATTGTTGAATGTTCATATCTCAAAGTTTTTAAAGGTTTTTTTTGCATTGATAAAATCTATTGCAAAGATAGATAAAATTTGTTTTGTCAATACAAATATTCGTTATATTTTTGCATCACAAAACAAAACAAGATAACAATTAAAAAAACATAACAAAATGGAAAATTTACAAGCACAACAACCCATGATGCCAAGAATTGGCGAACAAGCTCCTGACTTTGAAGCAGTAACAACTATTGGAAAAATCAAATTCTCTGACTATGCAAAAGACAAATGGGTGATAATGTTCTCACATCCTGCTGATTTTACTCCTGTATGTACAACTGAGATGAGTGGATTTGCTGAAAGACAAGATGATTTCAGAAAAATGAATACTGAATTGATTGGATTAAGTATTGACAGTGTGCATTCTCATTTAGCATGGGTACAAAATGTAAGAGAAAAAACCGGAGTATACATTCAATTTCCAATCATTGCCGATTTAGACATGAATGTAGCGAAACTTTACGGTATGATTCAACCCAGCGTAAGTACAACAGCAACGGTAAGAGCGGTATTTTTCATTGACCCAAGTAAAAAAATCAGATTAATCATGTATTATCCTATGAATGTAGGAAGAAATATGGATGAAATAATCAGAGTTTTAAAAGCGCTTCAAATTGGAGATCAATTTAAAGTAGCCCTTCCACTAAACTGGAAACCCGGAGATCAAGTAATTGTACCTCCACCTGCAACATTGGAAGAAATGGATGCCAGAATTGCAGATCAATCCCTAGACAAAGTTGACTTTTATTTAGCAAAGAAGTCTTTATAATAACAAGGTTTTTAAATGTGTTGAGTTAGCTGTTCTCTCCCCGGGAACGGCTTTCTTTTTTTACGGGTAAAAAATTCACAAAAGGGTATGTATATGAAGCCATTTCGGGTTAGTAAGTAATTTTTAAGTACCTTTGCGAATATTGCATAATATCAATACAAAAAAATTTGGAATATTGTTGATGCCTTAAATTGGTATATTGGACCTGGAGCAAGTATCGGATTATATTCTTATGACCACTATGCCAGTTACTTTAATATTGCTGTAGGTGGACAAATAGGGATAGAATACGATTTTAAGAAGAAGAATGTACCGATTTTGATAAGTGTAGATACCAGACCTATGTGGGATCTATTAGGTGATTATCCCGGTTTAGGATGGGGTGGTTCATTTAGTGTTCGATACGTTTTTTAAACTAAGGATTAAGATTGAAAATCAACGGTTTTTGGGTTTAAGTTCTTGGGTTTAAGTTCTTGGGTTTTGGGTTTTGGGTATCAGTTTTCAAGCTTTAACTTCCTATTTCTTTCCCCCTTCCCCTTGTCCCTTTCCCCTAAACCATTATTCATTATTAATTATTAATTATTTGGGCGTTCCCCTTTGTCTGCGCTCAATTCCATTCCCAACAAATCGAATACAAAAACCGTTGCTTGCCAAAGGGTCGGCCTACGCCTACAAGTACGCAGTTGCAAAGCGTGGGCTG
>DAONEU010000144.1:0-4844 GCA_035403245.1 Bacteroidales bacterium
TGTCCTTTGGATAATTCCATTGATAAGAATAAATATCGGTGCAACACTCCCGGTGAGAATATTTGGAATTGGGTCTGTTGGATGAGAAAAAACCATTTCTATTATGTTGATTGATTGTGAAATAGATGTCATTATACTCGGAATTAAACGGAACTCCAATATTGGAAGGCTCACTCCAATCACTTAATCCACCTTTTGAGTAAAAAATATCATATCCACCAATTCCAAGGAGATCATCCGAACTGAAATAAAGAGTTCCCTCTTTTTTATCATAAAATGGAGTTACCTCATTTCCTTCAGTATTGATTATTGGCCCTAAATTGATCGGATTCTCAAACTTCCCGTTTTTAAAGATCGAGTACCAGATATCTAAACCACCATACGAACCGGTACGATTCGAAACAAAATATAAAACGCTATAATCTTTATATTCAACAAAATATGGTTGTGTGTTGTTTTGATAAGGTTCATTGATACTTTCAGGAAGCTTGGTAGCCTTTTCCCAATTTCCATTTTCCAGTTTCGATTCCCAGATATCACAAATCAGATGGGGATAGGCTGTCTTTAAACAACGGGTGAAAAATAGTATGTTTCTGGCTTCGTTGTAAGTAAAATTGATATTGTAGTATTTTTTATTGTTTATGGTTTTGGGGAGTGGCTCAGGCGATGTAAATCCGGTTTTGGTTAATTGGGAACTATAGATTTTCCCCATCCAGTAAGCATCAAAAATCTCTTCATTGTCATCTTCACTCACAGAAACCAGTGATGAAAAAATAAACGTGGAATCGGGGAGCAAGACCCCTTTGAATTCAGACTGTTCCGTGTTGATGTGTCTGGGTAACATCTCTACAAGGACAGGCAGTTTGTTGTTTTTGATGAACTGTATCTGTTGTAAACGAAAAGCAACATCCTTAGGAATCTCTTGTGATAAAAGATTTCCGCAACAAAAAAGGATAAAAAGGGTGTAGATAAAGCTTTTCATTTCAATAAGTTACATGATCTCGTATGGACAAGGTTCCCTTCCGGTTCTACCAATTTTTGCTTTTTTGTAAGTATAAATAATGGATAATTCCAATCCACCCCGAATCTGCGTTGCAGGAACAAAAGTGGAGATGTTGATATCATAACTGAATCCTAATCTTACATTTTTAATATCCATCAATACTTGAGCGATAATCGCATCATTCCATCTGTAGAAGAGCCCAACTCCAAAAGTTGCCAAAGTAGTATACGCATTTTTCTTCATTAAGTACTCCAGATTGGTACCGAAAGTGAATTCCCGATATTTTCCTTGAAAAGTGGCAAAAACAGCAGGTGTGATCGCTATAAAATCGGCTAACATCCAACGGGAATTAAAGTAAGGTGTTAGTCGGATTGGTAACACCATTTTTCCCTGTTGGTAAGATTGAGTGGGCCGGTTTAGGTGTAAAGCACTGAATCCAAAAGAGATTACATTGTTTCTTTTAGGCGAATAACTATAAAAAACACCTAATCCAAAATCAAAATAGCTGATTTTGGAGTCGCCAAATGTCTCAGTGATTGGATAATCAGGGTTGTAATAACCATTTTGAAACTGCTCATCGAAGTGCAAGGCAGCGTAGTTCAGAGATCGTTGTACAAACCCTCCGGTTGCTCCAAAACCGAGTTTGTGTTTGTTTTTATACCCCATACTTTTCACAAATGAGGCTGCTAAATTGATGTCAAATGAGCGGTATTCAGAATCGCCCGCTTTATCTGAGTTGATGTTCAATCCTAATCCAACCAACTGCTTGAATTTGTTGTTCTTGTAAATAGGAGCATCCACACTTCCCGATAAAGAAACGAAAGGTTTGGAAACCGAAAGCCATTGCGTTTTTTGATTCAGGTTGGCTCTGAAAAATCCATCGTAAACGCCCGTCATGGCCGGATTTAACAAGTATTGTGCCGTATAAAACTGAGAGTAGTGTAAGTCTTGTGCATCGATTTTTAAAAGAGAAAAAATCCCGACTAAAAAAAGAATCAGATATCTGTATTTGTCTTTCCAGCAGTTTTTTAAATATTTTCGAAGCTCATTTTCCCGGGGATTATCCTGGGGTTCATAGAACTTTTTCCCACTGATTGATTCCGGAAGGAACTCCTGCTCTACGAAATTATGTTCAAAGGAGTGGGCATATTTGTACTCTTTGCCATAGTTTAACTCCTTCATCAGTGATGTTGGTGCATTTCTGATATGAAGGGGAACAGGGAGATCACCCGTTTTGTGAACCCACTCAATCGCTTCATCGATGGCACTATACGAAGCATTACTTTTGGGAGATGACGCTAGATAGATCGCAGTTTGAGATAAGATGATCCTGCCTTCCGGCATCCCGATGTGGTGAACAGCCTGAAAGCAGTTGTTGGCCAGCAAGAGTGCATTGGGGTTGGCATTGCCAATATCTTCCGATGCTAAGATGATCATCCGGCGGGCGATGAATAAGGGATCTTCGCCGGCTTCTATCATGCGGGCCATCCAATAGACAGCAGCATTAGGATCTGATCCTCTCATAGATTTTATGAATGCAGAAATGATATCGTAATGATTTTCACCCGCTTTATCGTACAAAGCCAGGTTTTTCTGGATACACTTCGTTACATTTTCATTCGTAAGAAGGATTACTCCATCTAAAGGTTTGGTGTATTTAACGGTTAACTCAATAGCATTGATCAATTTACGGGCATCCCCACCCGAAATTCTAAAAAGGGCTTCCTGCTCTTCCACCCGGATGGAGATCTCCATCGCTTTTTCCAGATGGGCAATACAAGCTTTGAGGATTTGCTCCAGATCGCTTTTGTCTAGGGAGTTGAGCACATAAACCTGACAACGGGAGAGTAACGGTGCGATCACCTCAAAAGAGGGATTTTCTGTTGTGGCACCAATAAGAGTGACAATTCCTCTTTCTACTGCGCCTAGCAAAGAATCTTGTTGGGCTTTGCTAAAGCGGTGGATTTCATCGATAAATAATACGGAAACATGCTCAGATTGTTCCGCTTTTTCGATCACTGCTCTGATATCCTTCACTCCGGAACTGATGGCACTAAGCATATAACACTCAGCATCAATCAGATCTGAGA
Organism: Bacteroidales bacterium; assembly: GCA_035403245.1. Classification (GTDB taxonomy): domain Bacteria; phylum Bacteroidota; class Bacteroidia; order Bacteroidales; family WCHB1-69; genus UBA5429. Next base: position 3,094 of record DAONEU010000144.1, read on the forward strand.
TAAGCAAGGCTAATGTTGTTTTTCCGACTCCGGGAGGACCCCAAAGTATCATGGAGTGGATTTGTTTATTTTCAACGGCTATCCGCAACACACCACCTTCCCCGATGAGGTGCTTTTGGCCAATATAGGCCTCCAGCGTTTTAGGTCGTAAGATCTCAGCTAACGGTTGCATGTTTTTATTTTTTGTGTGATTTTACCAAACACTATCAAAATCTTCTTTTTCTCTAACCTTAGAATCTCTCTGATACTCTAAAAGTTTTGCGTACTTCAGATAGCTGTTTACCGCAATAGAGAGTGCTAGGGTGAACCCATCAATCCCTTCTAAGATAGCTCCTTTGAAAAAATAGTTGACGAAGAAAGCACTAAATCCATGTGCAAATGGGGTAAACCCGTTTGCTTTCTTCCCTTTCAGGAAAAGAATTTTTGCACCCCGCGTACTGTAGTTTCTGCCCGGTTTGGCAAAAAGTTCCCCTAAGTTCTGATACCGAAAATGGATCAGATCCCCTTTGAGTTTTTGCGTATTGGTAACAGGTACTGAAGCATGTTGTTTCACATCCCGGAATCGGATCTGATCGTGCTTAAACAAACGAACCAGATAATCGGGATACCAGCCACAACTTTTCACCCAGCGACTACCAATCAGATTCCTGCGGCGAACACCAAAACCCCAATAAGGAGTATGATCAAAATCGATCTTATTGATGATGCCGGCCAATTCAGGAGAAATACGTTCATCTGCATCCATGCTGAAAATCCATGGATTTGAGGCGTATTGGATTCCAAAATTCTTTTGAATCCCATCACCCAGATAGGATTGAATATAGGTTTTAGCCCCTAATGAGGCTGCAATTGTAATCGTTTGATCGGAGCTGTTAGAGTCCACTACAATAATCTCATCGCAAATTTGCTGAAGAGATTGAATCGCTTCAGCAATATTTCGTTCCTCATTTAAAGTAGTGATGATCCCGGTAATCTTTGCCATAAATAGAATAATTGATTAGAATTGCAAAGTTACATTTTTTTAAATAATGGAACTTAAAAACCGTTATTTTTATAGGAATATTTTTATTGATCGGTAATCACTTTTTGCAACAGCGCAATATTCATGATTCTAAAATATTTGCGATCAGACTGTACTATCCCCATTTCGATCAGCTGAGACAAAGCTTTAGCCACTGCTGGCCTTGTAACACCAAATAGATCAGCTAGTTCCTGTTGAGAATGAGGAATTTGGAAAATAGTATCATGATGTACTTGAGATTGTTCTAAGAGGTAGTTGGCCCATTTGGATTTGATGGTACCAAATCGGTATGCTCTGATTCGTTCAGATAGGAAGTAAGCTCTATTGGCCACGATGTTGAGATAATTTCGAAGGATAATCTTCTCTTTTTGCATCATCTCCATCAATTTATCCACACTGATTCGAATGATCAGTGTTTCCATTTTGGCAATCACATCAACGGGTACACGGTTTTTGGAAGCAAACAAAAAGGCGGGAGCAATCAGTCTGGAGGGTTCCAGCTCCTCGATAGTTGTGTTTCTACCTAGAGCATCCAGCATTTCGGCGCTCACTCTTCCTTGTTTGATGATATAGAGATGGTTGAAAACCTCCCCTTGACTCAAAACCAGATCGCCGTTTTTGAAGGCCAGAATTTTATATTGTCCATTTAAAAGTTCCAGAATCTGATCCATTGACAGACCAACAAAGAGGGGACATTTTACTAAAATTTCTAAGGGTGTATGTTCCATGG
>DAONEU010000145.1:0-4824 GCA_035403245.1 Bacteroidales bacterium
AACAATATTACATTTATTAATGATGGCTTATCAGCATAATTTGCAGCCGAATGTAAATTTACAAAGTAAGCTTCATCACCTTTGAATATTTTATACTTGTCAGACATATATCAACCCTGATTATATCTCGATTTTAATTTTGATAGTTATAGCAAAAATATAAATACAAAGCGCGCGCTGCAAGCGCGCGCAAGCCAGGGGTTTTTCATTTTTGCTAATTTTAAGTTTCGTAACCTTAAATTTAGAAAAATCTCACTTTACACACTTTTTGGGACAGTATCGTTTAATTGCGACCAATATCAATGAGACCTGCATAAAATTTCTTGTTTGGGGCCGAAAATTGACACCTCCCCTATTCTTTTTGCGCAAATTGCGCTAAATTTGAGGCTTAAAAACTAAGCCTAACTGAAAAAATTACCTGAAATGGACGCATTTGGTATGTTGTTTCATATAATGAACCAGCAACGACAAGAAAGGATGTATATGAGCTTGTATTCAAAATATTATTGCACTGTAATTCCACATCGATTTTTTGTTTAGTAAAAGTATATCTGTATAAGATGTCAATAAATGTATTATTTTTACTATTGAGCTTGTAATATTCAGAGGTAAAACTTAAGAGTTGATTTTTTTCTGGGAAAATGAAAAAATTTAAAATATGCTTTATAATCATGGATTGAATTCTATTATCACTGTTGACATAAGAAAAAATTTTATTTGCATCAAGGCCATAATCTAGATTCATCCATGGAGCTAAACGAAACGAAAATTCTGGCCTTATCACAATAGTTTGATTCTTAGTCTCAAATTCCATATTGTTTGTCAATACATTTGATCGTTGCTGAATGTAATTAATGTGTAAATTAAGGGTCGTTTTAATAACAGGTAAATATTTACTGGAATACAGCTGCAAGCTATGTAAAATTAGTTTTCGTGGTTGAGAGTTGTTAATAGTAATAATTGTACCGTCAGGCTGTAATAGGTTGTTGGTAAGATTATCAAAAAGATTGATACTATATATATAACTTAATTTATTGAAAAACGAAATTATTTGGTTCCTGTATGAAAGGTAGGATGAAAATGCACGAGTTGATATAATTGAAATTGGGGCATTATTTTTACTTAGGCTTTGATAATTACTCAAAATGTAATTATAATGAATATCCTCAAAGTTACTGAGATGGTTGTTTTTATTCCAGGAGCAGCTTAAGCGCAAGAATGAATTCAGATCGTAGCTTGCCAATGTATGATAATTAAAAAGAAACTTCGAAATGAATTGTCTATTTCCTGTTGTTAATTCAATTACTTGCGCATTATGCCAATCAAAGAAAAAGCTATTTTTAAAAGTTAATTTCGATTTCTTGAACTCGAAAGTTGTATTTGCATAAGGATCTAAATATTTATATTCAAGATTATTGATCGATTCAGGGGAGATCTGTATTTCACCAGTACTTTTTTCAAGAAGCATCTTGCTTGAGAGATTTTGCTGCTCATAGCAAATGCCTATTTTAGGTAAGATCGTAAAATGTTTTATGCAGGCAACAATACCGGCTGAGTTTTCAGTATAGAATCGTTTTAAATCAATTATCTGATTTATTGATTTTATCGAAAGACTATTATTTAAAACGGATTCAAACACTCCCGGTTTTATTTCCAAATTCTGAGGACCACAATCGTAAGAAATTGAAGAATGCAATTCAATGTAATACTTGCCTAAAGGTGAAAAAGTCCTGAGATTATTTGAAATATTTCTTGCAGGATTATTTAAAAATTGTGTGATTGATTTGCCTTCAATCATTGTAACTCCAAATTCCTTGTCCCACGAAGTTTGGAATTTCAACTCATTGTTCAGATAGTTCTTCTTCGCGTTTCTATTTAAAGAGAAATTCCCCAATAAATATTTTGCACTAGGATAGTAATCGGATTGTTCCCTGAAGCTTAGAGTATCACCAGGTGTAAATACAGTTCGCAACAATGTAGTCTTAGCTTGCCACTTGTTTGACACGAAGAATATGTTAGTTCGTAAATTATCTTCGGGAGTAATCCGGCAAATCCCATTGAAGTTTATCAAATGAATGTTATTAAATAAGTAACGGCTTTGCTTGATTTCAGGTGGATTTGCCGTAACAACATTCAACATCTCCTCTTGTCCCAATGGCCTGAATTTACTTTCGGACAACTCATCTAATGTTAGTACCTTGAGTTGTTGAGAAACGTCGTTCCCGGTATTATTTGCCTGCCATGATGATATTACTTGAAAGTTCTTAGAAAATGTCATTGGGGATACATTAACATTCCAAAGTAATGGACTGAAACCAGTTCCCAATTGTGCAGTACCTGTGCTGGATATTACCTTTTTAAGCTTTAAATTTATCGCTGCCTGTTGCGAATCTACCTTATCTTGGAGCATACGAATTGGCTGATGGTTTTCTAAAATATCAACTGTGCTAACCGATCCTTGTGGAAGATTCTTGCTAATAATGCTATATCTACCCTCCATCAGATCAAGGCCTTCTACATAAAATTTGTTGATCGGAATATTCTGATATAAAATTTCACCCCCGCTACCCACTTCAATACCTGGCATTCGACGTAACACATCTTCAATTGACCTGTCTTCGGTTTTTGTAAAAGATTGTACAAGATAGCTAAGGGTGTCTCCATGTTTCTCTATTGCCAAGCCTTGTACAATTATACTATCAAGTTGTTTAACATCTAAGGTGAGTTCAAACCTCAGATATTGGGATGTATTAGGAATAATGCGGCTTTCATTTCTGTAATTAATCGAGCTGATTTTTACAATCAGGCTATCGGCGTTCACATTTATTTTTGTTTTAAAAAGTCCATTTTCGTCGCTAATGCTAAAAGCTATCATAGAGAGGTTATCAGTCAGGTAAAACAACAGGTTTATATGAGATAAGGCATCTCCATTTGTGTTTATGATTTGCCCTTCAATTACTACCTGACCCCTAGCAGAAAAGCAAATAACTGTAACTAGAATTATCGAGATAAAAAATTTTAAAGTTTTTAATATATACATGCGCACTGTATAATTATATTATTTCCTCTTCAATTCTATCGGATTATTACGTTTAGACATGTTTAGCGCAGCTGTTTGTTGAGTGCTACTATTTCCACCAGCCTCCTTCACCCTGTTTATTATATCTTCGCGAAAGTAATCTTGTGCATGAAAAAAACCCGACTTTGTGGTTGTTATATATTCCTTTTTCTCTATTTCAATCATTATTTCTTTTGCAGGCTTTTCAATTGAGATCATTTCAAAGCAATAATGATTTCTGGTATCATGTGCTTTAATTATTAAGCCGGGTAAACCATTAAATTTATATGGACCATCATTATATGGAAGATCCGGGCTAAACCAGGCTATCCAACTTCTGCCACTATAATCACAGGTCGCTTTATATACTTTGAATCCACAAATAGAACTTGTATCGCCAGTGAGGATCCAGTCAAACATATCTATACTTTCTTCGTATTTATAAGTGCTGGAAGGGATATGTTCTGTATATGTAATCTTTCCTTTAGGATAGTTTTTAAATATTTGATAAAGCGTTCCTGGTATCTGTCTTTTTGAATCAAGTAGATAGGCTTGTAATTGCTCAACTGTTGTGAATTTTCTGGTAGTCGTATCATTGATGTAAAACGCCCTGCTAACAAACTTACTCGTGCTATCACCAATAAACAATAACATTCTTCCAAGTTTAATATCATTAGGATCAGTTGAATCTGGTTGATATTGCATTGCGTAAGTTACAATGAATTTAACTGGCTCGATGTTTGTATATATGTGGCTAAAGTTCTGAGAAAACGAAGTAAGCGAAAGAACTAATGCGATGGGTAAGACGAACATTTTCATATCGAAGAGATCTATTTATTTTTTCATTTAGTTAAATTTAATATCCGAGAAATGAAGGCAGATTCTCTTCATTTCTCGGAATATTAATATTAGTCAAAAAAACAGTTGGAACATAATATTTGTACCCACGCCCAAGTATCATCCTCATCACATACCATTACAGTATGCATTGAACCATCACAGCACTCTAAAATCCCTGTCCAACATCCATCTGGTACTTCCTTAGAAATGGTTGGCATTTCAATTGTGTTACTACAAAATTCTAAATCCCCTGACATACAAGGACCTTTTAGTTCTGCATTAGCAGAAAAGTGGCATCCAAAAGCAAAACAGCCTATAATGGCTATGAGTATTATTGTTTTCATGTATTTTATGCATTAGTGAATGTTAATAGTCGATAGATTAATGATTAAAGCCCTATCGGCTTTAATCATTAATCTATATGAGACATTTTGACGATGTGTGCTACCAGTAACAACAATCACAATATATTTGAAACCAAGCCCACACATCGTCATTGCTACAACATATACACATATGTTGAGAGCCGTCATCACAAATAATTACTGTCGAAAAACAACCGTTATCAGGAGTACCTTTTGCTACAGTTTCTTTTGGAGTTGCCAAAAAAAAGAAACTTATAACAGAAAAGCAGAATAGTACTTTTTTAAACGTCTTCATTGTTCAAGTTTTTAGATTTTACCTCAAATTATCTTACGAGGCATAGACGATTTCCACTCTCGCAGTCCATTAAGCGCGGCTTACGCCGCCATAACCGGCGCCGGTTCAATTGCAACATCTGGTTGCTACGAGGTACGCCAAAACCGGTAAATGCGCACCTTGCCAGCCTTGCGATATGCGTAATATCAGTTCAACTGTAGGACAGGTTGGGTTTCCGTGCAGTTTTGTAGTATCTTTGCAAAGCCTCTCTCGGTTTTGGTTCGTAC
>DAONEU010000146.1:0-4735 GCA_035403245.1 Bacteroidales bacterium
GAATAAAATCTAAAAAATATTTCAGTACTCCGTCAAGTTGTGTAGGGTTTAGAGTGTATATGGAAATCTTAAATTAAAAAGAGCCCATAGACAAAAACAAAGATTAACATACGTGAAACCGAAAAAGAAATTAAAATGAAAAAAAAGAACTTAATATTTATTTTTCTATTGACCCTTAGCTTCAGTTGTTTTGCACAATTAGAAAACCCTTTTGAAAAACTAACCAAAAAACAGATGTATCACGATTTTGATCAACTGATCCAAATTATTCAGGATGGAAATCCGCAACTATTAGTCAGACAAAAGGTTACCGGATTGGATCAAATGGAAAAAATGTGGCAAATGAGGAGCCAGATTGACACCATAACAGATAATGATTCTTTTAATGATTTGTTAAACCATACTTTAGATTGGGTTATGGACGGCCATTCTTCTGAAACTTTTGATTTTTATCCTGAATTTGAAAATTTGAAATCAATTGATACTGCTGCTATTTTGAAAAGAAAAGATTATTATAGAAGTTCTTCCTATAGAGATAAACAAATGAGACGATTTCCTACTTTTTGGGATGGTGCATTCTTTTACAATGAACATTATTACATAAGGGGAAACCATCAATTGTTTGGCAGAAAAAAAGTTACATTAAATATTACTTTAATGAAGATTATATCTATAAATGATGAAGAAATCTCTAGTTATGTTAAAAACCATTTATTACAAAAGTGTTATTATGATTTAAAAAACAGAAGTTTTTATTATGGGGATAAATGGGGAATTCATATACCTGATAAAGCAAAAATTAAAGCAGAACAAAATGGAAAGGAGATGGAATTTTACTTTAACCAATACCCGGGTCAGATGATTGTTCAATCTGTTCCTATCGATTTAGAAGGGGTTCCTAATAAAGAACCCTTGAATTTAAGGCCAAAATACAATGTTTCTTACTTTCCTGAAGATCGAATTTTGTTCATCAGCCTTACAACGATGACTGATGATAATGATCAATTTTATGCAAAAATAAAAGAAGTTGGCAAAAGCAATGTTATTGATAAAGTGATTATTGATGTGAGAGATAATCCGGGTGGATCCGATTATGTTTGGATGAAAGTGATCTCTGCTATTGTGAAAGATACCATTCATTATTCCACAAAATTAGCATTTTGTGATTCCAAAATGATGAGAAAAAAGAATAAATATATGAAGAAGATGCTGACCAATGAAAAAATACCTTTTTTGGATAATAAAACTTATGCTATTCTGAATTCTGAGATGTTGATCATACCGGACACTAATTCCATCCAATTTGACAAAAAAATATATGTTTTAAGCAATCGCAACACGTTTTCAGCAGCCTTCTCATTGGTGCGTTTTGCCAATCAAGTGGAACAAGTTGTTTCAGTGGGTTCACCTACCGGACAGATGGTTGGATTTGGGTTAATGCCGGAACTATTTCAGCTTAAAAACTCCAAATTTACATTTCGTTTAGCTTGTGTCATGGATGTTTATAATGCAACCAAACCGGAAGATATCTATCAAGACCACACGGAAATTGAGATCACCCCAACCTTTGAAGAGGAAGTGCTTTATCCAAGATCCATTAACGATATGAAATGCAAAACCTATTTGTATAAATATGACACCGGGTTTAAGAAAATATTGGAACTAAAATAAGAACAAGATGATTTTATAATATGAGCATTCACCAAAACACAGAGAAAATGTTAAAAAAAAGAGCTTTATCATCAATACTTGATTTATTGATTGGTGGTATAATTATATACCTAATTGCTTCCTATTTAGTTTTTATAATTAGTTGGATGCATCCCTTGTTTTATATTTGTGCATGGGGTATCTACCTGTTTTTTTCAGATCTGGTTGGAGGAAGAACTATTGGTAAATCGATTTGTAAGTTAAATGTTGTTTCAAAAAAAGAAACAAAAAGTTCTATTATACAACTATTATTTAGAGATATTATTCTGAAGTATGGTTTTTTCACTTTCATTCCATTCATTATTTTGTTTTATGGAATTGGATTGGACAAGTTTTTATGTTTGCTGATCGTTTTTAGTTTTCAGATTCTGACAAATGGAATATATCTTTTAATTAAAAATGAATTGATTTGGGATACTTTTTCACAAACTTCGATTATAACTTCTGTATATCTTAAATCATCAAATGAACCCAAATTTTTCAAAAAAGTTTGTGCTATGATTGTTGATTTAAGCATCATCATTATCATTAGCACGATTAGTTATTTGGGTTATATGAAATTTGAATATATTTCCTATTATATTGTATTTTTAATTATTGCAATTTTATATTCAACCATTACTACAATAGTTTTTAAAACAACGATCGGAAATATACTTTTTGGAATAAAATTTCTATTTCCAAAAGAGAAAAATCAATATTTAATTATTCTAATTAGAGAATTTGTAAAATGGTTCCCGGCAATTATTGGTTTTATAATTCTGTACGTTCTTCATTATGAAAATTCATTATTCAATATCATCTTTATTTTACTTTTATATTTCACTTCACATTTGATTTCAAAATTAGCAACAGGAAAGCCATGGTGGAATTTAATTTCCGGTATTAACAAAATAAATAGTGAAGTTCCTATAAGAAGTAAGATCATTTATTCAATTTCAATTTTTTTATTTTTTATTTTTTCTTACATAATTGCATCCAATTTAAATAACAACTATCCTTCCAAAGTCAAATTTTCTGGATTCAATTTTTATACTTATAATGTTCATTATCCTCAAAACCAGAATGTAAGAAACAAAATTGCTTTTATTAAAAACATCAATACAACTCCAAAAGATTATATTTTTCAATTATTCAAAAAAAATGATATCGTTGTTTTATGTGAAAGATATCATCCTGAAATGACTCAGTGGGATTTTATTTATGATGTTGTTTCTGATCCATGGTTTATAAAAAATGTTGGTCATGTATTTACCGAATACGGAGCCAGTAATTATCAAGATACCGTAGATAAATACTTTACAACCCATTTCCAAAATGACACTTTATTGGAAATGGCAACAACAGATCTTTTAAGACATGAAGGACAAACTATGTTTTGGGTGAATTATAATATTTTTAATTATTTTAAAAAAATTAATCAATTAAATAATCAATTACCCGATTCATTAAAAATCAGACAGTACTTTACTGACGTTGATAAATATGATAAAAATATTAAAAACAATAATGATTTTTTGAAAATATCTGATATACATAGGGATAGTTGTATTGCATTTACTATCAAAAAGAAATTTGAAGCCATTCAGAGAGATTCTCTCAGAAAAAAGTGTTTAATCATTTTAAACTATAGACATGCTTTTAACAATACAACAACTTATGTTAAAAAAAAGTCCTATGTGTATTATAAAAATGCCACGAGTTATCTATTTCATTATTTTCCCAATCAAACAGCTAATGTATTGATAAACACGCTATCTCCGGGTGAAAATGGAATATCTTTGCTATCATTTTATTTAAATATTCAAAATGGATCGTGGGATAAATCATTTTATTTAAATAACAATAAACCAATAGGATTTGATTTCAAGGATTCTCCATTCGGTGTTGATAAATTTGATATGATTCTTAATAGTGGAAAACGAACCAAATCTACATATCAAGATATTTTTACGGGAATGGTTTTTATCAATCCTCTTGATAGTTTTTGGTCAAAAACAGGAACTTTACCTTACTTAACATATAATTTCAAGGAGGAATATTCCAGAAGAATATCAATAATGGGAGAAAATGGGGATAAAATCAATCAAATTTTTGATAAAATTAATAATTGGGTTACTTATTCTTATCATTTGAATCAGAGTACTAAAAGATTATTCATCCAAAATTTTCCAATTTCTTGTTTTATACTCTTTTTTTATATCGGTTTACTTTTTGTCATTATTGTTTTTTTCTATTCAATTTTTCAAAAACTGAAACATTAACATTTAGAATTTCTATTAAAATGAAACATTCAAAACAAACTATTATTTTAATATGGATACTGATCCAAATGGCATTCGTTCATGCACAACATGATCTATTTATTTATACTCCCAATAAAGTTTTTATTTTTGAAGCAAAATACGACTCCTGTGGTGTTCAATCGAAAAATTATATTGTTATGCGAATTATGCCGGAAAAAACTGGCAAAGAGTATTTTATCACGTATGATTATTATACTTTCTTACCCGATTATAACCATTTAGATTCCCTTTCATCCATAGATTTATCAGGATTTATTGAAACGACCACTGTATTAGAAACTTCAAAATACCTTTTTTTACATCCACCACGGGTTCAATATGATCGCTTAACACAATATTTTCCTTTCCCTGAAGCGGATTTTCCCATTAAAGTTGGGAAAAGATATAAGAGAGGTTTTTTGTCCTTCAATGATCCCAAGTGCAATTGTCTATTTTGGATTAAATACAAAATGTATATTGACTTTTATACTCAATATAAATATAAAAATAAACTTATTGATGTAGCTCTTATATACGGAGATGGTGAAAATAAAACCGGATTTTATTCTGTCCTCAATTTATTTAGCAAAGAGTATGGATTTGTTAAAATGAAATATTCTATAAAAGATTCTATAACTTTAGAATTAAACTTAATAAACGTTATTGATAAAAATGAGATTCAAAAATAATAATTCATGAAAAAAACAATCACTATTATCCTTATCCTGTGCTTATCTATA
>DAONEU010000147.1:0-4697 GCA_035403245.1 Bacteroidales bacterium
AAAATTGTTCAATTTGAATTCAATTGTATCCACACTTTCTCGGAATATTTATGTATTTACCAACTCAACAGAAAATTATTCGTAGATTTCAAAAAACAAAATCACCCTTATTTCAATTTTTTTTTATAATTTTGCATCCTCAATTCGGGGTGTGGCGCAGTTGGCTAGCGTACTAGCATGGGGTGCTAGTGGTCGGAAGTTCGAGTCTTCTCACCCCGACTTTAAAAACAAAAAACCGTTTCATGAAACGGTTTTTTTTATTACTGCTAAAATTCTTCTTTCAACAAACTATAAACTGCTAAGTCAGTGAATTTTTGATTAGCAAGAAATTCTCCGGATCTTTCAAATCCTTCTAAAATAAATCCTAATTTTTCAGGAATCGCTCTACTAGGAAAGTTTTCCAGAGCACATCGGATTTCAACCCGATTCATATTTAAATCATGGAAGGCGAATTTTAATAATTCAAGAACGGACCGAATCATAATTCCCTTTTTTTGGAAATTTGGATCTAACCAATATCCAATTTCTGTTTTACGATTAAAAAGATCAGTTCCTCTAAAACCAACGATCCCGGCAAACTGTTTATCTTCTCTGATGACAAAAACAAACTCCCTGTTTTCTTCAGGTACAGAAATAATAGATTCTATAAAACGTTCACTATCTTCAAGTTCTAAAGTAAAATCAACAAAAGGGAGCCAAGTCCGAAGACTGGCTCTCTCTTTGTTTATTGATTGAAAAATATCAAGAGCATCTGAGAGTTGAATCTCTTTTAGTTCAAGATGATCATTTATCGAAATTGTTTTCATTAACAAATCAATTTTGATTCAATTCTTTTATCCTTTTAATGCTTCAGCGCCACCAACGATTTCATTTAATTCGTTCGTGATGGCAGCTTGACGAGCGTTGTTATATTTCAATTTGAGGTCTCTTAACAATTCATTAGCATTATCTGTAGCCTTAGACATTGAAGTCATACGAGCGCCGTGTTCTGATGCTATAGAATCAAGAAGAGTCTTATACAGTTGAATTTTTAATATTTTAGGGATTAAAACGTCTAATAATTCTGCTTGAGATGGTTCGAAAATATACTCAACCACATTGTTTTGGATCGTTTGTTCAGATTGAATATTTTCAATAGGAAGATAGTTTTCCAATTCAATTCTTTGAGTTGCAGGATTGATAAATTTATTATACAAAACTTCAACTTTATCGTATTTCTCAACAGTATAATCTTGCATCAATTGTTCTGCTATAACGGCAATTTGATCAAAAGCAGCTTTATCAAGAATTGTATCATAAAAGCCTACAATATTGAATTTTTTTTCTAATTGTTCTTTTCCTTTTTTACCGATACAAATGAGTTCTAAGTTTCCGGATTCGAATTGAGATTTATATTTACTCTCAACAATCTTACTAACTTCTTTGATGATGGATGAATTGAAACTTCCACACAATCCTCTGTTTGAAGTGATTACAATAAGTAATACTTTTTTCAGATCACGTTGAGCAAATAATGGGGAGTTTTCAGAGTTTTCAACCGATGCTGAAAGGTTAGAGAGTATATCGTTCAATTTATTGGAATAGGGGCGAAGACCGATGATTGCTGTTTGGGCTCTACGTAATTTAGCTGCAGATACCAGTTTCATAGCACCGGTAATCTTCTGAGTGGATTGAACGGAAACGATCCTATTTCTAATTTCTTTTAAACTTGCCATAAAGGAGGGAGTGGGGGTCTATACAATTATTTTTCGTATTGTTGAGCAACTTCGATACAAACAGTTTCTAAAACTTTTGTGATTTCATCATCAATAACACCTTTTTTGATGGATTCTAAAGCTTCAGGGTGCCTTTCTCTAAGAGCAAGTAAGTAGTTCGCTTCGAAATTCTTAACGCTTGAAACGGGTACTTTTTGAAGTAAGGATTTCACTCCGCAGAAAATGATCGCTACTTGTTCTTCCACTTTCATTGGTGTATATTGAGCTTGTTTCAAAATTTCAACATTTCTAATTCCTCTGTCCAATACATTTTTAGTTACCTGATCCAAATCAGAACCAAATTTTGCAAATGCTTCCAATTCACGATACTGAGCTTGGTCAAGTTTTAGGGTACCCGCAATTTTCTTCATAGATTTAATTTGGGCGTTACCACCAACTCTGGATACAGAAATCCCTACATTGATAGCAGGTCTAACCCCTGAATTGAACAAGTTTGTTTCCAAGAAAATCTGACCATCAGTGATAGAGATTACGTTGGTTGGAATATAGGCTGAAACGTCACCTGCTTGAGTTTCAATGATAGGCAATGCTGTAAGAGATCCACCCCCTTTAACTAAAGGTTTCATCACTTCAGGAAGGTCATTCATTTGAGCTGCAATCTCGTCAGATTCAATGATTTTAGCAGCTCTTTCAAGTAGTCTGGAGTGTAAGTAGAAAACGTCACCAGGGTATGCTTCACGTCCTGGGGGACGACGAAGCAACAAGGATACTTCACGATATGCTACTGCTTGTTTAGACAAGTCATCAAAAATGATAAGAGCTGGGCGACCTGAATCACGGAAGAACTCACCGATAGATGCACCTGCAAATGGAGCGTAGAATTGCATTGCTGCAGGGTCAGAAGCGGTTGCTGTAATCACAACAGTATATGGCATTGCACCCCTTTCAGTAAGGGTTTTAACAGTATTAGCAACAGAAGACCCTTTTTGACCAACTGCAACGTAGATACAATAAACGGGTTCCCCTTTGTCGTAAAATTCTTTTTGATTGATGATAGTGTCAATTGCAATTGCTGTTTTACCTGTTTGGCGGTCACCAATGATTAACTCACGTTGGCCTCTTCCAATTGGAATCATAGCATCAATCGCTTTAATACCGGTTTGAAGTGGTTCTTTAACAGGTTGGCGGAAGATTACACCGGGAGCTTTTCTTTCGATGGGCATTTCATATAAAGCACCTGAGATTTCTCCTTTGCCGTCAATAGGCTCACCAAGAGTATTAATAACTCTACCAAGCAAACCTTCACCAACTTTAATAGAAGCTACTTTTCCAGTTCTTTTGCAAATATCCCCTTCATTAAGGGTTTTTGCTTCACCTAGAAGTACAACTCCAACGTTGTCCTCTTCCAAGTTTAATACAATTCCCATGATATTGCCACCCTCTTTATCGAAGGTAACTAACTCTCCGGAAAGAGCATTTTGTAATCCGTAAACACGTGCAATGCCGTCTCCCACAACAAGAACGGTTCCAGTTTCTTGTAGTTCAGTACCGGCATCAAAATTTTGTAGTTGTTGGCGAAGTATAGCGGTTACTTCTGATGGTTTAATTTCTGACATTATCGATTGTATTTATGTACTATTTTTTAATAAGATACTTTGTATTTGTTTTGTGAAAATTCTGTCTTTAAACGAGAAATTTTTGAACTAATGGACGCATCAATTAATATATCTTCCACTTTTATAATTATGCCACCAATGATATTAGGATTGATGGTTAATTGTACTTCAATTTTACACTTTAATTCAGTCTCTAAAATGGAGATTATCTTAGATATTAGTGCAGAATCAATCTCTTGTGAAATAGTTATTTTTGCGATCTTAATATTGTGATGAGTATTATAAATCGTCACAAATTCATCTAAAATGGAATACAGTTCAGGAACTCTCCTTTTCTTTATAATTAAAAGTAAAAAATGTTCCGAAATATTTGTAATTTTTCCTGCAAAAATAGCATTGAAAACTTTATCCTTTTTATAGACAGGAATATGGGGAGAATCGATCACATTTTTTAATTCAGAATTCTCTTTTAAAACACTTTTAATCAATAAGATATCTGCAAATACTTCCTCGATTTTGCCATCGATTTCTGCCATTTCAAAGAGGGCGTTTGCATATCTGTTTGCGAGTTTTGGATTTTTCATTTGTTCATTTTAAAAAAGTGGGCAAAGATACTAAATTATAACAAATATTTTGAATAAAACGCAGCACTTTTTTTCAATTTTTTTGAATAAAATTATTCTATTTTTGCAAAAATGATTTTTTTATGAAAAAATTATCCATGGATGAACTACAACGTTCTAGTATTAAGGAGTTTAAAAACTTAGGGAAACACCCTTTGGTTGTAGTTTTAGATAGTGTAAGAAGCATGAGTAATGTGGGTTCAATTTTTAGAACATGTGATGGTTTTGCCGTTGAAAAATTATATTTATGCGGTATTACGGCTCAACCTCCCCATAAAGAGATCACGAAAACAGCATTAGGCGCAACTGATTCTGTTGATTGGGAGTACCATCAAGATGTCGTTGAATTAGTAAATCAACTAAAAAACGATCATTATACAGTGTTTTTAATTGAACAAACTGACAATTCCATTATGTTAGACCAATATCAATATCAACCACAAGAAAAAATTGCTATAATACTTGGAAATGAGGTTTTTGGAGTTGATGAAAGATTACTTCCACTTTGTGATGGAGTGATAGAAATCCCCCAATATGGCACTAAACATTCCTTTAATGTCACCATCGCCGGTGGAATTGTGATCTGGGAAATTGTAAAACAAATGGAGTTTTAATTTATTTTTTGGACTAAAAATCTTTATTGCGGGAAAGTGTTGATTTTTATTTTTGTAATAATTTAACTTGTTGATACTTGTAAAATGTTGCATAATTTAATTTAACAGTATCCACACTTTCTCGGAATA
>DAONEU010000148.1:0-4667 GCA_035403245.1 Bacteroidales bacterium
TTACAACGTTCTTATGATGTTTTTGATCTTTGTGAAGCGATGATCAATCACGGCAATCCAAATTCAGTTACCGATGCCGGTGTTGGTGTTTTATGTGCGAAAGCTGCTGTAACCGGCGCTTATTTGAATATAAAAATTAATGCTTCAGGATTGAATGATAAAACCTTTGCTACGGAGATAGTTGCTAAAGCGGCTGAATATGTAGCAAAAGCTAAAGAAAGAGAGATTCAACTTTTACAAAGAGTTGAAGAGATTATTGGTTAATTTTCTTTTTAAATAAATAAAAAAGGCGCTTTAAACAAGCGCCTTTTTTTATTCTTCCAGTAAAGGAATGATTTCAAAAACATCCCGACCATTAGCCTTTATGACAGACTGTGCATTCTGGTTTTGCATGATGCTACTTCCGAAGTAGTTAAAATCGTAATCATACGGATCTTTAAACCATTGCTCCACATTCATTCTGAACTCTAAATGGGAAGTTTCTGCTTCTTTAATCACAAAATGGGCAGGTACGGTTATTGAAATATAATTATGCACATAAGCATAAATGGAATCAATAGCCAAAACATTACTGTAGTACAACTGACCAATACCGGTATGGAAATTGAAGTTCTTCAAATCACCGGTTGGAGGTTGCCATTTTCCGTTAATTTGCATGTAATGGTATCCTCCGCCTAGATGTTGAGGCCAAAAGAAATTACATTCCGGTGAATTAGGAAATCTATTTGAAGTATTATCCTCTTCATCCAATCCAAATACAAATTGAATGGCTTTATACTCCCCTTCTTCCAGATTATTTATATTCCACGAAGTAGTATTTGAATAATTCAAATCTACGTAGTGGATTCCCTCTTCTTGTTCAATTTCAACATACTCATTTTCGTCAGTGATCAAATATACTTTAGAAATAAAATATTTAATCTCATTTACCTGATAAGGATTCAAAGCGGCATTCGTATAGATCATTTGATTGAGTTGAATGGGAGCTTGATCCACGTAATGCGTAAAATTGATATTTAATGTACCTACTTCAGGTTCATCTTCACAGGAGAGAAACAATAAAGGGAACAATAAAAAAGAGAGCAGCCGTTTAATTTTCATTTTTAGAAATCGATTATAGCTCTATAAAATGCATCGTTATTTGTTCTCATTTTACTTTCAATGGTTATTGTACCATCGTTGTAAGTTAAAACTTTTGCATTAATTGCATCAACTTCAGTAGAGGTCCAATATCTAATATTTTGTCTTAATTTTTTATATCCAATTTCGTTTGGGATGGCAGCATTTATGATATCAAATTGTTCAAAGATTAATTTCATCTCTTCAACTGATGGCATATACCATTTTACCACTTTCAAAGTTTCAGCTGGAATTGGAAGAGTATGAGGAGCTGTGTTAAAGGTTGCATAAAATGAAGGGAATAATAATCTCCAGTCATCTCCAGAAACAATAGGTCTTTTTTGAACTTGATTTTGGTTAAATTTACCATCAGTAGTACTATTTGCCCCTACAATCGTTCCAGCTGTTGACCATTGAAGAGCAGCTTCTGATTTTGCAGCAATAGCTTTTCCATGTTCTCCATCAAAAGAAACGAAAAAAACTACGGCTTCAACACCATCTATTGTAATCAAATCACCCACTTCATATTTTGGATTAGTAGGTTTATAATACTCAGGCTCACAGGATGTAAAAACTGCAGCTAATGAGATAAAAGCTAATAAAATTAAACTGTTTTTTTTCATAATTATTTTTTTAAATGATTTATATCTTTTCAGGACGTTCTATACCAAAAACATATTGTAATTGAATTTTTTCATTTGTTACTTCATTGATTTTCATATCAATAAAATCATATTTAAGCGATTTTTTTAGTTTTGGAGTTTTAATTTTGAGTTCATTTTTACCTTGTTTTAATTTAATTTTTTTGATTTTCATTTTTTCGGGATTAGCTCTGGATGTAGTAACAATTACAATCTCTTTAGGTTCGGTTACTGTAATTGTAAAAGGAATTTTACTTTCATTAATAACAAAATCATTAATTTGAATATTGAAATCTTTAATTTCAATTGTTTGAAGTAAAATATTATATGCTTTTAAAAAGTCAGTAATCCCATATCCTAATGAACTATCAGGTGCAGCGGCTCTATCGCCACTTTTTCTGATCGCATCCATGATTTGATATGCATTTTTATCAGGAAATGCTTGCCATAAACAAGCGACCATACCGGACATTAAAGGAGAAGAGAATGAGGTTCCATCAGCTCTTAAAGTTATTCCTCTAGGATTGGCAACATAGGCTTCACGACCCACAGCAACAGCATCGGGTTTAACTCTTCCATCAGCAGTTGGACCATACGAACTAAAATTAGCTCTTTTTCCAAAAACATTAACGCCACCAACAGTAATAATGTCAGTTGCATCCGCAGGACAACCAATGTAATGCCAATCATTATTACCCTCATTTCCTGCACTATTACAAAGAATCATACCTTTTGAAGCTACAAAAGAAGCAGCAATTGAAGCACGACTCACTTTGCCATTCAAATCAGTATATTTTCTTACTTTAGTTGAATCATCAAATTTGGTATAACCAAGTGAAGAATTGATCACATAACAGCCCAGACTATCGGCATATTCAATACCTGCAACCCAGTTATCCTCTTCAATTTTGTTTTCACTTCTTCCATCTTCAGTTTGAGTAAGCCATACGGTAACTCCGGGAGCAGTTCCAATATGTTCACCGGGAATATAGGAGGCGATACATGATAGCACCATAGTTCCGTGACTGCCTGATCTAAAAGTGTTTGCCGAAGGAGCAACTATATGTCGGGCTCCTTGCAATCTGTTTTGTTGACGTAAAAACTCAAAATGTCTGATGGTGTCAATATTTTGAAATCCACCATCCAAAATCATCATATTGATTCCTGTTCCATTATAGCCCATTCTATGAAGCCAATGAATATTATTGATTTTGATTTGACCATAACTTAAGCCATAATCCATATCGTTTGGTAATGTTGTTGGTAAAGTTGGCGGATTAGGATTCACATATTTATAAACTTCTGAAATTTTTTCTTCCGCTTCTTTCATTGGAATGGTTTTCTCAACAAAAAGCACGAAGTCCAGTTTTTTAATCTCTTCCAGAATATTATCTTTTTCAGAATAAATGGTAATTCCATTTAACCATTTAGATTGTGTAAAGAGAACCATTCCTGTATCTAAAGACAAAACTTTTTGCACATAAGTGGGATTCACAGGCAAATCTTGTTCCGTGATTGGAATATTAAATTTCGCTCTTCTTTCAATAGCTTTTGGTGATAAAAACGCTTCAGGTTTTTGAATGGAGTAAGGTGTTCCTTGTTTATCCTTAAACTGAACCCAGTATTTTGCAGGAGATTGTGCCCATAAAAATGAAGTTAGGAGCATCATGATCATTAAGGGAAGAAAAAATCTTTTCATAGAAATCAATTTATTCTGTTGTTTTATTTTAATATGACGCAAAAATAATGATTTTTTTCGAACATTAAGCAAAAAAAGTTTGTATCTTTGCAATCTGAAACTTATTTTTTTAACACATTAATATCCAAAATATTATGAATCAGAATCAGACTGCAATAGTTTCCGGTCGTGCTCATCGGGAACTCTCTGAAAAAATTGCTCAACATTTAAATATGGATCTATTGAAAGTTGAAATAGCTCAATTTAAAGATGGTGAGATTCAAGCTTACTATAATGAAACAATTAGAGGAAAGTATGTTTTCATTATTCAACCTACCTGTGCTCCTGCTGACAATATTCTTGAATTATTAATTTTAATTGATGCTGCTAAGAGAGCTTCCGCATACAAAATTATTGCAGTGATTCCTTATTTTGGATATGCAAGACAAGATCGTAAAGACCGACCAAGAACTTCTATTGGAGCTAAACTGATGTCAAATCTTTTAAGTGCTGCAGGAGTTGACAGAGTAATCACATTAGATTTACATGCTGATCAAATTCAAGGATTTTTTGAAATTCCTGTTGACCATTTATATGCTTCCAATGTTTTCTATCCCTATATCAAAAGTTTAAATTTGGAAAATCTTTGCATCGTATCTCCTGACACAGGTGGCACAAAAAGAGCTTCAACCTATGCAAAATCATTAGATTGTGACTTAGCCATTGGATTTAAACAAAGAGAAAAACAAAATGAAGTTGCCAGTATTCAAATTATCGGTGATGTTAAAGATAAAAATTGTATTCTTGTGGATGACATTATTGATACAGGAGGCACATTCTGCAAAGCTGCGGCTAAATTAAAAGAATTAGGTGCCAAAAGTGTCATCGCTATTTGTACACATGGTTTGCTTTCGGGAGATGGCCCTAAAAATATAGAAAATTCAGGTATCGACAAATTAGTGTTAACAGACTCAATTCCATTGAGATGTGAATGTTCTAAAGTAGAAGTTGTTTCCATTTCAAAACTATTAGCAGAAGTAATCCAAAGTGTTGTAGATCATTCTTCAATCACTTCTCACTTTAAATTTAACTAAAAGTTTAAAAAAGTATAACTTTTACAATTTTCTTATTGAAGCCGGAATATAAATTAACAAAATATAGTCCGGCTTTTTGTTTGGATAAGTCTATCTCAGTTTTTGTTTCAAAACTTGTAACTGCTTTTTCGAAAA
>DAONEU010000149.1:0-4665 GCA_035403245.1 Bacteroidales bacterium
CCGTTAGGCACCATTGTTAAAAATTTACTCTTTTTCAATTCACTTCAAGATTAAAACAAAAAAAACACTATTTTTGTATTCAGAACTCTAAAAACTACCCCATGAAAGATGAAATCGTAATTTATCAAGCAAATGAAATTCCAACAAGATTAGAAGTAAAAATTGAAAATGAAACAGTTTGGCTTAATATGGAACAAATTAGTTTGTTATTTGGCAGAGATAGAACAGTTATTAATCGCCATATCAATAATATCTTTAAAGAAGGGGAATTAATTAAAAAAGAAGTATGTGCAATTTTTGCACACACCACTCAACATGGTGCTATCAAAGAGAAATCTCAAACAACCAACCTTGATTATTTTAATCTTGATGTAATTATATCAGTTGGTTATAGGGTAAAATCAAAACAAGGAACTCAATTTAGAATGTGGGCAAACAAAGTTCTCAAAGATTATTTATTGAAAGGGTATGCTGTAAGTCAACGATTTGAAAGAATAGAAAATGATGTACATTTCTTAAAAAGAAAAGTAGAAGAATTCGATTTCCAAATACAAACGAACTTGCCAACAAAAGAAGGGATTTTCTTTGAAGGACAAATGTTTGATGCTTATATATTTGTAACCAATTTATTTAGAAAAGCTCAAGAATCAATCATTATCATTGACAATTATATTGATGAAAGTGTTTTGCTTATGTTGGGAAAGAGACAAAAAGGTGTGGAAGTAGTCATTTATAGTTCAACTTTGACTAATGAGACCAAACTTGACTTAAAAAAATATCGTTCTCAATATCCTGACATAAAAATTAATCAATTTAGTAAGTCACATGACCGTTTCATCATCATTGACAGAAAAACAATATATCATTTAGGGGCTTCATTGAAAGACTTAGGGAAAAAGTGGTTTGCATTTTCAATATTAAACTTTGAAGTTCAAGACATTATAAATAAATTGGAGAAAAATCAAATTAAGTGAACATAAATGGAAACAACATTTGGTGATAAACGCTAAAACTAATTGGCCCTTCTTCACGTAACAAACAAAAAAATAAAAAAATAAACTAACACTCTCTGGCTAATCGACTCGAATGCCAAACTTGTTTTAGTGCCAAACGATATGGGCAATTATTGAAAACAAAATACAATGAAAAAGCTACTTGCCATTT
Source organism: Bacteroidales bacterium (assembly GCA_035403245.1). Taxonomy (GTDB): domain Bacteria; phylum Bacteroidota; class Bacteroidia; order Bacteroidales; family WCHB1-69; genus UBA5429. The sequence goes on from DAONEU010000149.1 coordinate 1,165, forward strand.
TAATGACAATTTGGACAACCTTAGTTTTTGGACAAGTTGAACAAAAGCAAACTCCAACTGACTTTTTACCAAAAGGATTTGTGGTTTTTGAAATCATTAATGGCGATTTGAATAATGATGGACTTGAAGATTGTATTCTTATCATAAAAGGGACAGATAAAAATCAAATAATAACCGATGAATATCGTGGACAGTTAGATAGAAACCGAAGAGGAATAATTGTATTATTCAACAAAAAAAATCAGTACGAATTGGTTATTGAGAACGATGATTGTTTTTCTTCTGAAAACGAAGATGGGGGTGTTTATTTTGCACCCGAATTATCGATTGCAATTGAAAAAGGAAATTTATATATTCATTACGGTCATGGTAGATATGGCTTTTGGAAGTATACTTTTAGATTTCAAAACTCAGATTTTGAATTAATTGGCTATGATTCTGGTTATAGAAGTGATTTTACGTATGAAGAGATTACTTTTAATGAATTAAGTTTTAACTTTTTAAGCAAAAAGAAATTGATAAAAACAGTCATTGCAATTGACGAGAATGGTATAAAATATAAAGAAACCTGGAAAAATATAATGGTAAACAAATTAATTAAACTTACAGAAATCAAAGACTTTGACGATCTTGATATTGAAGAAATGTTTTATGAAAAATAACTATCTATAATAAATACTAAAACCAAGTCTCTCTAATCCACTAAAAAATAAACTAACACTCGCTGGCCAAACGACGCGAAAGCCCACCAAGTTTTAGCGCCAAACGTTACCGTGCATTATCCACACCAATGTAATTGAATAAGTTCTTACATGACCTATGAAGTTGCAAAGGAAAAAAATAATGTGTAAAATTAGCTGTTATTCAGAATTTTGAAATATAATTATAAAAATTATTTAAAATGAGTACTATGACAGTTGACGAAATAAAAACAAAAATTGAATCTTATTCTGATGAAGTAAATGATTTTCATCCCTTTTTAAGAACTTTCCTAGGAAAAATTCCAAAAATTAAACATGTCGAATATACACATGGAAATAGAGAATATGGTGCAGATTTTATTTTAATAATAGAAGATGAAATTTTACTTCGAGAAACCTATATTGGTGTGGTTGTTAAAAGTACAAAAATACAACAATCTAATGTTGACGAGATTGAGCGTCAAATATGTGAATCTTTTCGTATGCCAAAAATTATTTTTAATGGACAAAAAGAAGTTTCATTAGATACTGTTTGGGTTTTGACAAATAAATACATTACTATTAATGCCAAAGAAAAGATTAAAATATATTTGCGAAATAAAAACTTAATATTTATAGATATTGACATGCTAGTTAATTTAGTAAGTAAACATTATCAGGAATTTATTGATAAAATAAAAGCTGATATTTTCACAATAGATAATAATCATATTGTAAGTTGTGGAAAAATACCAGAAATTGATAAGGAAAATAAATATTTAGGTTATTATGAGAATGAATTCGGTGAACAGTTCTTTTTTATAGGTGATTACGTAAATAAAAATGCCATTATTCGAGGTGGAGATTTTGGATGGGAGACAGAAATAGAGATTAATTTAGGTATGAAAAATTTTGATTATATATTTTCTATGTCAGAAATTCTTTGGATATGTTGTTGCTTTTCAACTATGTTAAAGATTGATTTTAATACCGTTTATGATGATTTTGCGAAAATATTAGGGTTCCCAAAAAAATTGCAATAAGAATCATTGTAAGAGAAGTATAATTAAAACAAAAATTGATTCAAATAAAAAAAACGCACGGTAACAAACGCTAAAACTAATGTGGCCTTGTTCCCGTTGACAATGAAAAAAAACAATAAATAAAACAAACTCGCTAGCGAATCGACGCGTAAGTCCACCAAGTTTTAGCGTTGAACGTTAGGCACCACATAATGAATTCCAACGAACTTAAATCATTCTAATTTCATGAAAATTTTGTATTTTTGTGAAAGATTTTTTTAACAATATAAAATGTACAAAATAATAGACATTGATCGCAAAAATTTGACCTTAATGGGAGTAAAATTTTCTGACTTAAAAACGTTGGAAAGCACAGCTAATGCTATTGGAACAAATATGTTTGAAGGTTTTGAACCAACAAGAGAATTAATTCAACTTTATGTTGATTGGAAGACCGGAGTCATCACTGAATCTGAATTATTATCAACGTTATATACCATTTATGGAAAATAACTATCATTATATAGATACAGAACTAAAATACACAAACAATAAAGGATTCAGATTCTTTGCTAAAAATTCATTATTACTTATTTCAAGATGTTTACGAATTGGGCTGGACAAGTCAGAGTTGTAAACATAAGCAAAGATGGAAAACCATTTTTCAACAAAGAAAGATTTCATATTGCATTTAAATATCTTGATACATTAATTTTTGAATACCGTAAAATAAGAAAGACAAATAAAACGGAATTAGCCAAGAAATTAGCAGTAATATTAGAAAACATAAACTATCTTCATCCGTTTAGAGAAGGAAATGGACGAACTCAAAGAGAATTTTTAAGAATTTTAGCATTAGAAAAAGGATTACATTTAAATTTAAATCCGCCTGATAATAAAAATGTTTATGAAAGATATATGCAAGGGACAATTAAAAGTGATATTGGAAAATTATCAGAGTTAATTTTAGAATTAATCGAAAAAAAACGACGCCACAACACACGCTAAAACTAAGTGGCCCTACTCCACTTGACAATCATAAAAAAAAATATAAACTAACCCTCGCTGGCGAATTGACGCAAAAACCCACATATTTTTAGTACTGAACGTTGGTTGAAATTTTAAAAAATGCATACTCAATGATTATATTAGTAAATGAATGACAAAACTCAAATAAAGATTAAACGACTTGATTTTAGTTCCTTTGATGACAAGACTCTTGGATGGATATGTATAGAACCTACGATTCAAAAGATACGTGGTAAGAATTTAACTATAAAATCACAAGTCTATGCTCAATTGACTTCTGGGCAAAAAACTCTTTTATTATTTTGGATACTGTATGGACATACCCAAAATGGAATAATTCAGTTTTTTAATGAAGTAGATTATTTGCTTGTAAATAATGATTTATGGTTTGAATTTAAAGAGAGATTTAAACTTTTCAATAATGATGATTTATTAGATTTAGTTAACGATTTAGAAAGTTTTTATAGTGTTCACATTAAAAGAAATAGACTTAGAAAATTTGATAACGACTCAGATGCAGAATTGATAACTAGACTAGATATAAAAATCAATTATGTTATGCCTGAACTAATTAAAAAGATTTCTGATTATATCAGAAATAATCCAAAAGATTTTGTCAATTTATATGAATGATTATCTACTGATACATTTTAAGAAAAAAAATTACCCGCTATCAACCGCTAAAATTAAGTTCCCCTACTCTACGTAACAAACAAAAAATTAAAAAATAAACAACCACTCGCTGACCAATAGACACAAAAGACCGCATG
>DAONEU010000150.1:0-4594 GCA_035403245.1 Bacteroidales bacterium
TCGTTAAAAATAGAATATTAACACAAAAAATCTTGGATAATGACAAAACAGTACAGATTAATTAACAACACGTTAGGTTGGATTATTGGCATTTTTGCAACAGCAATATATGTCATGACTGCAGAACCAACAGCCTCTTGGTGGGATTGCGGAGAGTACATTTCAACAGCTCATAAATTGTTGGTTGGTCACCCCCCTGGAGCCCCAACATTTCAAATCTTAGGTGCATTTTTTAATCTTTTTGCTGGGAATGATCCTACAAAAGTTGCTTATGCCATTAACACATTATCCGCTGTTTGTAGTGGGATGACCATCATGTTCCTATTTTGGACCATCACTTTGTTAGGGAAAAAGTTAGTTGCGAAATTAGGAGGGATGACTCCACTTCGTCAAATTGCTTTATTTGGTGGTGCTTTAGTGGGTGCATTAACATACACTTTTTCTGATACATTCTGGTTTTCAGCTGTGGAAGGTGAGGTTTATGGAATGTCATCATTCTTCACAGCTTTGGTTTTCTGGTGCATTTTGAAATGGGATGAAGAGTATGATAATCGTTTAGAAAATATTAATCCACACAGATGGTTGGTGTTAATTGCCTATTTAGTAGGACTATCAATCGGAGTTCACTTATTGAACTTGTTAACCCTACCTGCAATTGCAATGATAATTTATTTTAAATTATCTAAAAATACAACCATTTATGGAGTAATTCAAACTATTGGTATTGTATCCTTAGTAGGTGGTTTCTTCCTTCCCGGAATGTGGATGGCTATCATTTGGGTGCTTGTTACAATTCCTTGTTTGTATTTCGCATTTAAATCGGGTGCCATTAAAAAATTAGCGGAATGGGGCGTTTTGTTTACATTAGCAGCTGCCTTCATTTTATTAGGTGTTATTCTGTATGGTATTATCCCGGGAATTGTTAGCTACGCCGGAAAATTTGAAATCTTCTCTGTTAATACTCTTGGACTTCCTTTTAATTTTGGAACCATTGTATACTTCTTAATCATAATTGGAATTATCGTATGGGGACTATATTACAGCAATAAAAAAGGGAAAAGAGTAATCGCAGCATCCATTTTATCGTTTGCATTTTTGTTAATTGGATATTCTACTTTTATTACCTTGGTAATCCGTTCTAACGCAAACCCAACTATTGACGAAAATAATCCTGAAGATGCTGTTGCCTTATTATCTTATTTAAATCGGGAACAATATGGATCAAATCCATTATTTTATGGAGAATCCTACAATTCAAAATTAACCGGTTATGAAGATGGTACTCCAGTTTATGTTAGAGATAAAAAAACGCAAAAATACGTGATCTCTAACTCTAAAAAAGAAACAAAATATGTTTATGATCCTGCTGATATGATGCTTTTCCCAAGAATGTGGTCAAGAGATAAAACAAAAGATTATATCGATTGGTTGAAAAATCACTATGATCCTACAGATGCTGCTGATCGCGAAGATATCAGACACTTAGATCGTGGTAAACTCCCTACGCCTGCTCAACATAAAAAGTTCATGATCACTTACCAGTTTAACTACATGTATTTCAGGTATTTCATGTGGAATTTTGCCGGTAGACAAAACGATATGCAAGGTAGAGGCGATATCTACAACGGAAATTGGGTGAGCGGTATTCCTTTTATAGATAATAAAATGGTCGGAAATCAACAAGATCTTCCTAGAACAATGGAAAGACCGGGTCATAATACCTATTTTATGCTTCCATTATTGTTAGGATTAATTGGAATCCTTTGGTATTCCAAGAAAGATGGTCAGAACTCTTTTGTGGTAGCTCTTTTATTCCTGATGACCGGATTGGCTATTGCATTCTACTTGAATATGTATGCCTTCCAACCACGTGAAAGAGATTATGCTTTTGCCGCATCTTTCTACGCTTTCTCAATCTGGATCGGCTTTGGAGCCTTTGCATTGATCTCATCTTTAGAGAAATTGAAAAATCAAAAGCTACAAATAGCATCAGCAGTTTTAGTGCTTTTAATCACTTTAGGACTAGTTCCCGGCATTATGGCACAACAAAACTGGGATGACCATGATCGTTCTAACAAATACACAGCTTTAGCTGTGGCTAAGAACTATCTTGATTCCTGCGCTCCTAATGCCATCATTTTTACATTGGGAGATAATGATACTTTCCCTCTATGGTACGCTCAAGAAGTGGAAGGATACAGAACCGATGTCAGAGTTTGTAACTTGAGTCTCTTAAATACCAGCTGGTATATTGATCAAATGAAACGACAAGCATACAACAGCGCTCCACTCCCTATCTCTATGAATTGGGATACTTACAAAGATGGATCAAGAGAACAGATCATATTTTCTCAAGGAAATGGACAATTCGTTGACTTGAAAACAGTTATGAATTATATTAAAGAATCTCAATTTAACGATAAACGATTATTGATGTTCTTACCTGATGGATACAGAACTGATGGTCAAGCAATTCCCGGAAGTTTTTCTATCCCTGTTGATAAAAATAAAGTGATCGCTAACGGAACCGTAGCCTTAAAAGATTCTGCTCTAATTGTGGATAGAATCACCTGGAACCTTAAAAATGATGGTCAAGTATCAAACGTACTAAAAGCCTATTTAGTGATGATGGATATTCTTGCTCATAATAATTGGGAACGTCCAATCTACTTCGCTTCAACTACAGGTCCTGAAGGTTGGTTTGGCCTTGAAAACTATTTCCAACTTGAGGGAATTGCATATCGTTTAGTTCCAATCAGTACTCCAAATGAATATCCATCTTTGGGAAGAGTTGATACAGATATACTTTATGATAATTTAATGAATAAATTTGGAGATCATTCCAGATTAGATAGAGTTAATAATCCTAAAGCTACTGCGACAACTCCTTATCCTTATTTATGGGGAGGGCTCAATGATCCAAGAGTTTATAACAATGAAGATAACAATCGTTTATTCTCTAATATTAGCTTAATGCACACCAGATTAGCTAAGTCTTTGATTGCTAAAGGTGACTATAAGAAAGCTGAAAACGTTTTGGATCGAGTTACCATGATTTTTGACCCACAGGTAACACCAACTATCCAGGTTTGTAATATTCCTTTCTCTCTTCAAAATATTGAAATAGCAAAATTGTATTTAAGTTTAAGAACACCTAGCGCTACAGAAAAAGGGATAAAGTTAACCTCTTACATTTTAGATGACCTAAAAGAAAGTTTTGCATGGTTAGAAAAATGTGATGAAAATACACTTCAAATTCAAAGTGAGAATATTAACTACTTCGTCATGTTCTTTAGTGAAATAGTTGAAAACCTCACTCCTGAACAACTTAAGACTCTTCAACCAAAGATTAATGAAATCAAGATTCAAAATATCTCCAAAAAATTAATTTCTCAACTCTCCAGAGATGCCGCATCAACTATTAAAAAATTCTATTCTGCTGAAGGTGATGAATTTGGCGCACTTCAAAGAGAAACTTATACGGCTCTTTCCGGAATGGCTTATTGGGAAAAAATCTTCACTGTTCAGAATAATACACAACAATTAGAATCAATAAAATCTGAAATTGAGAAACAATTTGCTGCTTTAGGTGGAGTTGATCCAAGATTGAGAACATCCATAGAATACGCTATTTATCCCGAAAGAGAACGAAGAGATACAACCCCAGTTGCAATTCAATAAGTATGAAGATATTAGTAGTAGGAAGAGGTGGGCGAGAACATGCCATTGCGTGGAAAATTGCACAATCTAAAAGGGTAACAGAACTTTATGTTGCCCCGGGAAATGATGGAATGAATAGCCAATACCTAGGAGTTCCCATTAATGAAACCGATATTAACGGATTAGTTGAATTTGTTAAAAAACAACAAATTGACCTCACCATTGTGGGCCCGGAATCAGCATTGATGGAAGGAATCGTGGATCAATTTCAAGCAAACAAACTTAAAATTTTTGGTCCAACCCAAAAGGCGGCCATGATTGAAGGATCGAAAGAGTTTGCTAAAGATTTGATGACCAAATATCAAATTCCAACAGCAGATTATAAAACTTTCACCGATTATACAGAAGCTGTTGCTTATCTGGATCAAAAAGGTGCTCCCATTGTAGTCAAATACGATGGGTTAGCAGCCGGTAAAGGAGTAGTTGTTGCCATGACATATAATGAGGCATTAACTGCTCTTCAGGAGATGTTGTTAGATGCCAAATTTGGGGAAGGAAAAGTGATCCTAGAGGAGTTCCTGGAAGGTCCTGAATTCTCCCTGATGGCGCTGGTAAATGGTGAAAAAGTGATCCCTTTGGCCATTGCTCAAGATCATAAAAGAGCTTTTGATGGGGATCAAGGTCCCAATACCGGTGGAATGGGCGCCTATAGCTCCGTTCCCATTATTCCTGATGAGATGATAAAACAAGCTGTGGAAACGATCATGAAACCTACCGCTCAAGCTATGGTAAGTGAAGGAACCCCCTTCACCGGAGTACTTTACGGTGGATTGATTTTGACTAAAGATGGTCCTAAAGTGATCGAGTTTAATGCCCGTTTTGGCGACCCTGAAACAGAAGTGGTTTTACCAAAAATGAAAAGTGATTTAGTTGA
>DAONEU010000151.1:0-4564 GCA_035403245.1 Bacteroidales bacterium
TATAAAAAATATCACTCCATTTCATTGCTACCGGGAGATGACCCTTGGATGATTCAATATTCTTGAGTTTTGGTTCAGAAATGAATTTTTCTACTTCTATTAAGTAATAATAATCAGCATTTTTTCTTTCCTCTTTATCAGGTAAAGAAGGATCTTGTTGTGGAACTAATTTTATTGAATTGATTTTTCCATAATGCCCCGTCAACTTATTATCTTGTTTTAATAAAATATATTCTGCTTTGAAAATATTACTATCTGTTTTCATAATATTCTTTCCCTTAATAGCATGCCACCAAAATTTATTTGATTTATTAACTATATTTAATGAATCCCTTTTTACAAATCCTATTATTACAGATAACTCTGATGGGGGTTTTGTTTCATTAGGTGGGTAAAAATAATTGATCAATGATTTATTTGTACTATCATCAGATTTTTCATTTTTCGGTGCCGGGAAAAATGAAGGTTCTTTAATGACATTATGAATATCTTGTTGTATTTGATATAATTGTGAAAATTTATTTGCTTGAATTTTAAAGCAATCTTCAATAAATTTTTTAAGATGTTCATTTTCCATCTCGTCCTCATCATCATTATTTTCGTTCTCAACTGGTTTTATTGCAAATGCTCCCACTCCAGGCAGAATTTCATGATATGCTGTAAAATATTTCATTTTATTATTTCCTATAGTATTGTCGCCCGGATATAAGACATATGAACCAACGGTCTTCATTATTGCATCATTGTATGTGTGCATTTTGTATAAGTCGCCTCTTTTGTAAGTTTGCTTTACTTTAATCTCGTTCTCCTCTTCGTTTAATTCCTGTTCTTCTTCCTTTTTATCAGAAAATATTTTACCAAACTCTTTGTCAAGTCTATATTTTGCATCAAAGTGCAAATATGCTATTGTCCCATTCTCAATAGCTTTATCTTCATTACTTCCGGAATAAAATACAATCGTATAATCTGGCCGAAATTGACGAGAATATGATCCCCCATTGGCCTTGAGATTTGTTTTTTCATTTGATTTAAATGTACGGTTGTAATACAGACAAATTGTATATTTTTCGTTCTCATTCAGATATTCGAACTGAAATTTAGATTCGTTTCCTTCTTTCAAAGAAATAGAAAGCAAACCATTCTTAGATGGATCAAAAACTGTATTTGTGCTCACTCGAACACCATCAATAGATTCAATAATATTTTCAAGTTTAAAAAGTAACCAAAATTCATAAAGCTTGGCCACATTTCTGACGTCAGCAGACATCGCATTGCGATCTTTCCAGTCAATAGCTTTTGCTAACTGAATACCAATCCAGGCTCTAAGAAATTCACGATACCCTGTTCTTTTCTGGAGAGTTTGATTATCGAAAGGAATTCTATCAATAATACTGATTTCATTGAAGAATGGTGAAACAATGATTGCTTCTATGTTGTGTTTGATTGGTAATACTTCTGATTTGATAATATCATAATTATTTTTAGCATTATCGACCTCAATAAAATTAATAATAGATGTACAAATTTGAAGGCAATTTTGAATCGTATATTTTACAAATTGATTTGGTGGGGTGTCAATACTGATTCTCCTTTTTGATGAATATATTTCATTAGGTCTCTTGGATTTTGCATCCCAGTCACGTCCGTTTTTTATAGGGTCTTTAAAAAATTCTGAAAAATTTGCTGATGATGAAGCATCCCACTTGGGTTCATCAATCAGTTTATGATGAGGATTTCTTTTGATAATCTGCAAACACGAATTCAGCTTTTCGGTATCAAGCAAATATTTTATTGAAATAAATTGTTCATAGAGTGTTTTGAACTCCTCATTAGAATCTGAAAATGACAAATAAGTTGGAGCGTTCCATTCCATTAATAACTGTGACAACATTTTAGATAATTCTTCAGTCATCAATCGGAAATCATCATCATAACCAATCTTAGTAGGGACAACTTCCAGGCACAAGGTAGTTTTATCATCCACTTGGATTCTTGTTGCACCAAGAAATCCTGATACTGAAAACAAAACAACTTTATTGTCAATTTTTTCCCATTGAAATAAATTGCGGTATGAATTTCTGTCGGCATCAAGTGGTTTAATCCTTTCAATATCGTTGGCTTCTATAATGTATTTATAGCCTTCCTTGATTCTGAAATGAATAATGCCAGATTCATCAATTGGGTTTTCAAAAGGAAAAGTCAGGCCATCTTGATTAATTGGATTTTCAGTGAAAAGTTTTTTGTAAATAAAAGGGAGAGTCCTGCAATCTTGATCTTTCCGTAACCTACTTGATTCAATGTTTTTATGACGGAACCGTATAGAAAATGATCCATTAATTTCTATACCAACCCAATCTATTTCATTTTCAGCAACCATTTTTATATGTATGAAACAAATTGATCTTGATTTACTCTCTTTATCATTTGGAAAAGCTTAATGGCTGCTAATTTTTCAGATTTTATAATATCTTCAAATTTCATTTCCTTATCCCATTTGTTACCATATGAGAGTTCAAATAGTTCTTGGAGCAATTTATCCATTTTCATTTTGCTACCGTTTAGTTTAGTAATAAATTTTTGAACTACCTGTTCATCAATAATATTGTCAATAAAAGAGTTTTCTGTTTCAGGAATGAATTCTTTAACTATTTGAGCATAACGCAACGCTTCATCTAAGGTTCTGAAACCAAATTCGAGGTTATATTTGTCTAGTACGGAAAAATATTCTAAAACCTTTTTCTTACAGCTATTAAATTCAGATACTGTTAAGGTTTTTTTCCATTTAGCAGGTATTATATTGCGAGAATAAAAAGAACTATCTAAAAACAGTTTTATACTTTCTTTATTAGCAAAAGATGTAGCTAAATCTCTTTTTTCGCCAGAGTATTTGTTTAAATCCTCAACTGTTGTTTTAATCTCAATAACATTCGCCCTATCTAAAACTTTTGGACTAAACATATAGGTAGTTTCATCAACATTTACAGTACCAATAACAAAAAGATTTTTTGGAAACTCATCTATTTGATTTAGAATTTGAAGGGAATCATTACCCGTTGCATAAATGGTTTCGGTTGAATTGTGCAAATTAATTGGTTGATCAGGTAATTCTATTAAACTTAAAAAATCAGAAAAATATCGCTCAACATGAGAAAGATTCATCTCATCCAAAATCAAGAAATAAGGGTAATCAATATTTTCAGGTTTGCTCGCCTCAATAATAAGTTCAAGAATTGGTGTGGAAACATAAGATTCTGGGGTAGTCAGTGGGTTCAGATAACCTAAAACGCTTCTATTATCAGTCCAATCAGCCCCAACAGGTATTAATGAATATCTTTTCTCGTCCTTTATAATTATTTCAGTTTTATCATCTTCTGCAATTTTAGATACCTTAAACTTAAGTTTATTACTAGTACCTTCGATTAAAATAGGTTCAATTTTAAAGAAGTTACCCACACCAACGTGTTCCAACCATTTTGAAAAATCTCTATAAGCATATATGGCAGGATAATCCTTATAAATTGTATAACGGGCATTATATTCCTTATCATCAGCAATTATTATGCAATCATCGGGTCCTTTAAATTCATATAAATTGAAAAATGGTTTAGCGAGTTCTCTGTAGAAATCAATTTTTACCCACTTAATATTAGATTTTTCAACACGCCATATAAACCCAGAATTGTCAGAAAGAATTTGCCCTTTTACATACTCTTTCTTTTTTTCTTTTTGTTGGGTTAAATTCATCCATTTGGCAAATTCTAAAGCGATTTTTGATTTTCCCGAACCAGAATTGCCTGTTAAAATAACAAATGGCTTTGTAGCAAGGGAACCAATAAAACGTTTAATCAATCTTGAGTTATATACTAGACCACGTTTTTTTAGATGATCTTCAAAATCGGAAATAACATTCAAATGAGAATAGCTTTCTTGTTTGGCCTCATGCATTTTATTTTCAATTAAATTATTTTTAAAGAGAAAATTCTTAAGACACTCATCGAGTATGCCGTTATAAGTTTTTTCTTTAGAAAGTTCTTTTAATTGATTGATATTTAAAATTCTATTTTCTGCTTTTTCAATATTAATTCTTTTGCCATTTAAATAAGTTGTCTCGCTACTACCTAAACTTTTCCACTTCCAATTATAAGGCAAGCTTAATAAAGAAATTATTGATAATCTTATAAATTTTTCATATTTACCAGATACTTCATAATCTACGCCTAAGTCATTAAATGAAGTTATATTACCTTTAACATTAACACTTATATCTTTCTTGTCAAGTTTTGAGAATATTACTTGCTTTGAATGATTGTTTACGACGAAAACATAATCACCGATTACCATATTTTTAAAAAATTTATCATTCCAATAAAAATATTTTTTATTAGAACTTAATAAATCATCTGCATTTTTATTTGCAGAAGATTTCACCTCATATATAATTACAGATTCTTTCATAGCACATTATATTTTCTTGCGGTTCCTTTTGATTTTTCAACGGGATATTTTTCTTTATTCATTTTGAATTTCTCAATCACAGACCTTAACAGATCAATATTTAACTCTT
>DAONEU010000152.1:0-4507 GCA_035403245.1 Bacteroidales bacterium
TAAAATATACTAAAATGGTTAAAAAAGCTTTTGTATTTATCCCTGTTATAGTTGCTGTAGTTCTAGTTCTCCTTTTTTCAAGATGTGATAAAGAAACTACTTACCCTGTAAAAATCATTTGTAACTTCTCTGAAACCGGCATTGATACCGGTGACGTTGTTGTTGGTGCTGAAGTTCAAATTGGTAAGACAAATTATGCCTCTTTTGCTCAAGCTACCGGTAATACAAATGCAACCGGTTCTTTTTCACATACTTTTACTTACGAAGCCTTACTTGATGTTACAGCTACTTACTCCAAGATTGACTCTCTTGGTGTAGCAAGAACCTATATTGGAGCTGGTCAAGTAAAACTAATGCCTAATGAAGTTGTTGAAAAAACAATTTTGATGATCGAACAATAAAGATCTTCAATAAATATTAACCAAAAAAATTGCCATTGAAGAGATTCTTTTCTTCACATCTGTTATTGATTATAGCCACAATTATATTGGTTATTGTTCTGTTTTTCCTATATCCTTACTCCTTAAAAACTGCAGAAAATCAAAATGATAGCTTCTTCTCAAGAAGAAATGACACCCTTAAAGTTCTCTTAAATTTTCACGCCTCCGATTACTTCATTTATAAAGGAACCCCTATCGGCTTTCAATACGACCTCCTTAAAGAACTGGGAAAAGCTCTGGGTAAACCGGTCGATATTTCCGTTTGCTCTGACTTTGATTCCATATATAAAGAGGTATTCAAAAATAATTTTGATATCATCGCCCTCGATTTTAGAAGGTGGGGAATGGTTACACCTTTGCTCGCACTTTCTTATCCTCACTCATTTACCTATCCTGTTTTAATTGGTAGAAAAGATCTCCCCTTTAATCAAGATACAATTAAAAATCTTTACGTTCCTACTTATTACCACCACTTTATGACGATGAATCTGATTGAAGAAAAAAACTTCAAATTGGTCTATCAAAAAGAGTATAATAGTGAGGAACTTTTTGATCTATTACAAGATAAAGAGATTGACTATATGGTCTGTGACTATAACCTTGCCGTTACGCTACTTCCTTTTTATAGCTCATTAAAAATTTTAGATCCAATTGGGCCAACCTATGAAAGAAGTTGGGTCTTTAATAAGAAAAATGTTGGTCTGAACAAAGAAATCAACAATTGGTTGGTGGAATTTTCTAAAACAGTAAAATATAATCGTCTCATTAAAAAATATTTCTCACTCCGTTCCTCAGTCATCAACAATTCCTTTACTAAATCAACACGCCATACTATCTCTCCATACGATCCTATTATCAAAAAATATGCTCAAAAATATGAACTTGATTGGCGCTTTATTGCCGCTATCATGTTTCAGGAGAGTAAATTTCAAGTGGGTCTTGTCGGTCTGGGCGGTAGCTACGGTCTGATGCAGATGATGCCCGCTACCATGGAAAAATTCGGAATCGATGAAACATCAAGCGAAGAGGAACATATAGCTGCCGGAACCAAATATATCTATATGATTTCAAAATCCTTTGATAATATTACCAATCGTAAAGAGAAATTTCATTTTGTGGCAGCATCCTACAACGCCGGTCGTGGCCATATACTCGATGCCCAACGTCTTTGTGAAAAATATCAGGAAAACTCTACCCAATGGGCATGCGTTTCAAAATATCTGATTCTTAAATCTAAAAAAGAGTACGCTAATGACCCTGTCGTAAAATCGGGTTTCTTCCCCGGAAAACACGCCGTTCGTTATGCCAGGGAGGTTATGGAAAGATACGACGCTTATTTGTTGATGTATCCTTAAGCAAATCAATCCGCTTTTTTCATTATATTTGCACTTCATTTTTTAAAATGAAAATGTTCTAAACATGCTTAATCTTACCTTACAACCATGACCAAAATCGCGGAAACCCCTTTGATGAAACAATACAACCAGTTCAAGGCAAAACACCCTGATGCCATTTTGCTTTTTCGGGTTGGTGACTTCTACGAAACCTTCGGCGAAGATGCCGTGAAAGCTTCTCAAGTATTGGGCATAGTTCTAACCAAAAGAGCTAACGGATCAGCTCAATTTATTGACCTTGCAGGGTTCCCTCACCATTCTGTCGATGTTTACTTGCCCAAATTGGTTCGTGCCGGTTATCGTGTTGCTATTTGTGAACAACTGGAAGATCCTAAACTGACTAAAACCATTGTTAAAAGAGGAATCACTGAACTCGTTACACCCGGCATCTCTATCAACGATAAGGTTTTAGAACAAAAAGAAAACAACTTCCTTGGCTCCATTTACTTCGGTGATAAAACATACGGAATCGCTTTTGTTGATATCTCAACCGGCGAATTCTATGTCGCTGAAGGAAATCAAGAATATATCGATAAACTGCTTCAAAACTTTAAACCCTCAGAATTAGTCCTCCTTAAAAACAGAGTTCCTGCTTTTAAAGAACAATTCGGGGATAAAATGTTGTTAACCACATTCGAAGATTGGGTTTTTACCACCGATTATACTTATGATCTTCTCACTAAACATTTTCAAACCAATACATTAAAAGGGTTTGGCGTTGAATCGTTAACCCTCGGAACTATCGCTGCCGGCGCCGCTTTGCACTACCTTTATGAAACTCAGAATCATAAAATTGGTCACATCAATAAAATCAACCGTATCGAAGAGGAGCTCTATGTCTGGCTCGATCGTTTTACCATCAGAAATCTGGAGTTAATCCACTCCCCTAATGAAAACGCAGTGACCTTGCTTCAAATTTTGGATAAAACCCAAACACCGATGGGTTCCCGGATGTTGCGGAAATGGCTGGTGCTCCCTTTGAAAGAGAAAATCATGATCGAAGAGCGACTTTCTATCGTGAAGTTCTTTATTGAAAACGAGGAGAAATCAAGACATATCATTCAGATTATCAAACAAATCGGGGATTTGGAGCGACTGGTTTCTAAAATTGCTACCGGAAAGATCAATCCCAGGGAGTTGCTTCAACTGGCACGCTCCCTTAGAGCGGTAGAAGCACTGCAAAAAGAGTGTCAAGAGTTTAAATTACCGGCTCTCATTAAGATTGGGGAACAATTAAACCCTATCCTTTCGCTCTGTCAAACGATTGAAAATCAGATATTGGAAGATGCTCCCGTGGTGCTCAATAAAGGGAGAGTTTTTCAAAAAGGGGTGGATCCGGAACTGGATGAATTGAACTCTCTGGCTCACGACAGCAAATCAATATTAGCTGATATTCAACAAAGAGAGGCTATTAAAACCGGCATCTCTTCCCTTAAAATCGGATTTAACAACGTATTCGGGTACTATCTCGAAGTGACCAATACTCATAAAAACAGAGTTCCTGAAGAATGGATTCGTAAACAAACCCTGACCAACGGAGAACGTTACATCACCGAGGAGTTAAAAGTGTTGGAAACTAAGATATTAGGCGCTGAAGACAAAATTCTGGATATCGAAGCACGTCTGTTTAATGACTTGGTTTTGAGCATGCTCGACTACATCCCGATGATTCAACTGGATGCCCGTTTGGTGGCCCGAATGGATGTTCTGTTGTGTTTTGCGATCGTTTCAATCGAAAACAATTATACCAAACCTATTTTTGATGAAGGAACCTCCATCAAAATTAAAAACGGAAGGCATCCGGTGATTGAAAAGCAGTTGCCTCCCGGAGAAAAATATATTGCCAATGATCTGTATCTCGATAACGAACATCAGCAAATTATCATCATCACAGGCCCCAATATGTCGGGGAAATCTGCTTTATTGCGACAAACCGCATTGATTGTTCTGATGGCACAGATGGGCTGTTTTGTTCCTGCCGAAGAGGCGCAATTGTGCATTGTCGATAAGATTTTCACAAGGGTTGGCGCATCCGACAACATCAGTACCGGCGAATCAACTTTTATGGTGGAGATGAATGAAACCGCGAGTATTCTGAACAACATTTCCGATCGAAGCTTAATACTTTTGGATGAAATCGGAAGAGGGACAAGTACTTACGATGGTGTTTCTATCGCGTGGTCCATTGCGGAGTATCTACATGAACACAAAAAATTCAGAGCAAAAGTGTTGTTTGCAACCCACTACCACGAGTTGAACAATATGGCGGAGCAGTTCCCCCGAATTCGCAATTTTCATGTCACCGTGAAGGAGATCAACAATAAGATATTATTTCTCAGAAAACTGGAGCCGGGCGGAAGCGAGCACAGTTTCGGTATCCATGTGGCCCGAATGGCGGGAATGCCGTTCCAGGTGCTTCATCGGGCCGAGGAGGTTTTGCATACTTTAGAGAGTACCCGAACCGGTCACGATAAAAAAATGTCAAAAGTGGAGAAAAAGGAGCCCGGGTATCAGCTCAGTTTCATTGCTTTAGATGACCCATTGCTCTTAGATATCAAAGACCAGATCATCGACATCGACATCAACACACTCACCCCGGTAGAAGCGCTCATGAAACTCAACGACATCAAGAGTTTGCTCACGAAAAAGAAATGAGTTTGAATTAGCAAATTA
>DAONEU010000153.1:0-4425 GCA_035403245.1 Bacteroidales bacterium
CCGATCCATTGACTGAGTGGAACAAATGAGGGTCTCGCATGATATGCGTATGATGAATCGGTTAAATTGGCTGTTGCTGAAGGTGAAATAGTCCCTTTATTATTATTTCCATACAAAAAATGATCTGTACCTAAGATCGTGTAATTAACTAAGCTATAAGGGAATGAAGTGTTTACTATTTCATTGCCTAAAAAATTTTGTCCGGGTGAAGTGGCATCACTAAAAAAAATACCATATTTTTCACACCTGTTTCTTAAAAATGTATTCAACTTACCATTTGCTCCGTGGGAATTGTCCACTACGATATTTTGACACACATTTTGCTCAAAGAGATTTGCGTAAGGAAAATTTCCATGCAAAACCATATCACCTGCTGCATCTGAAGGGATTACACCGGAACTGTTCGTCCAATAGGGTGCAAAAGAGTAGTTAAAACTAAAAGCATTCCCATTTGATCCTGCCTGCAATATCATAGAGTGTCTGAGATGATTGAAGATATTGTCTTCAACCTTACATTCATTGGAAGTATAATGAATCATGACTCCATAACCTCTCCCATCACCCCCATATTCAAAACTATGATGTATATATGACTTTAAAATGAATACATTGGAACTATTTCGGATATCAATATGGGCAAAATTGCAATTTTCAGATTCTATCCCTTTAATCCAAATATTATTACCATACTGAATCGAGATATTTGCTGTATGAACAGGAGCAGTATTATCCACCCTACTTATTTTTAAACATTCTATACCAATATTAGATTTCATGTTTAATTGAATTACTTTAGGATTATTGACTAAAATATAAGGATACCGAATTTCAGATTTTAAAAAAACTGTATCTCCTTGAATATAATCCACTTGCACGATTTGCCCCACTGTTGTCATTGCCCAATCAGAGGTGATCAACGCAGCATCATTTTGAATAATTTTAATCCAATCATTTGAATGTAAAAAGTTGATTCGATCAACTACAATACGGTTTGCTCTGAAAATTGGTTCTACCATGATTGTAGCAGTATCCTGAGTTTGAGTTCCGGATATTTGAAATCCATCATTTGCGGTTGATAGATTAAATATGATTTCAGTTTCAGTTGGGCCTGCCCCTTTGACCACACAATTGGAAGGAAGATGAATCGTATTCTGAAACAGAAAATCCCCTTCCGGGAAAAGCAAAACAAGTCCTGGTGCGTATGTAAATTGCAGTATGGAATCTAAAAGCAAATCGTTTGGAGTAACCCCATCATTTACGACACCAAGCTGTGATAAGTCCACAACAATAAAACCGGAAGTGTTGGTATCTCTTAAACCGGCTACAAACCAATTCACAGCCCTTGTAGAATCCAACTGATCCCATAAAACAGATCTATTGTAATCATGAATCACCTGTCCTTGTAGTGAAAACTGAGAAGTCAACATGAGTAAAAACCACAAAAAAAGGTTATTTCGTTTCATATTTTATTTGGACATTGCTTGTTTTTTAAGATCTTCAGGCATTTTTTCGATAGCATATCTTAAAGCTGTACGAGGCATTCGCTGTTTATGTTGCATAATAAATTCAAAAACCTCTTTTTGATGGGTCTGACTGGCCACTTTCAGCATCCACCCATACCCTTTTTGAACCATATCATCCGGATCTTCCAATAGAATCAATGCAATCTCAAACATATCACTAAGAAAAAGACCTTTCCGGGCAGGTACAATCAATGAAACAGCGGCAGCTCTTTTCATCCATCGGTTGTCTGATTTGGTAAACTTTTTTAATTCGGATAAAAAATCAGGATATTTCAGAATTAAATCACCCATATTTCTATTGCAGAAAGTATCACAAGTTGCCCAATTATTCACATAGTTATTGATCCAGAATTTGAAAAGTTCAAAATCATTTGGTTCAAAAGATTTCTTCAAGTTATAGCTCCAGGAGCAAGCGAGCATATTTTCCTCAATCTTAGGCGAATGCCATAAAATTTCACAGATATCAAAGATCTCTTTTTTGGAGTATCCTTTGATTGTTTTATAATTATCTTTGGATATCTGTTCCACAACGGCACTCTTCATTCCATAGCAATCAATGGGTTCCTTAAAAAATCGGAGCATGGCTTGTCTTGCTTTTTCATCCGTATGCAGCGTAAAAGCTTTTCTTACATTTACAATAACTTGATCCATAAAATTTTATTTTAATCTTAAACTATTAGATACTACACTGACACTACTCAAAGCCATAGCAGCCCCAGCAATCATTGGATTCAAAACAAATCCAAAAACAGGAAACAGAACACCGGCTGCAATAGGGATCCCAATCACATTGTATATAAATGCCCAAAACAGGTTTTGTTTAATAATCCGTACAGTCTTTTTAGACAAAAGTATAGCATCTGCAATTTTGGTCAAATCTGATGAGATAATGGTCATTTTAGCGACATCCATAGCGATATCACTCCCTTTACCCATGGCTATGCTGATATCAGATTGGGCCAAAGCCACGGAATCGTTGATTCCATCGCCTACCATCGCAACTGTTTTCCCCTCTGATTGGAGCTTTTTGATAAAATCAGCCTTTTGAATAGGAAGTAATCCAGCCTGATAATGTTTAATATTGGCTTGTTTTGCAATATTAGCGGCTGTTTCCGGATTATCTCCGGTTAACATATACACTTCAATCCCTTGATCTTCTAGTAGCTGAATCGCCTGAACCGAACTAGGTTTGATCTCATCTGAGATGGCAATAATGGCCATAACCTGTTCACTATTTGCAAACCAAATAATTGTTTTAGCTTCTTGTTGCCATTCGGAAGAAGCCGCCATTAAGTCTTTATGGATATTTAATCCTTGTTCTTCAATAAATGCCAAATTCCCTGCAAAATAAGTAATCCCTGAAAATACAGCTTGCACCCCTTTCCCGGTTACACTTTGAAATTGTGTCAAATTAACTTTAGAATAAGAGTTTAGATTTTTAACAATAGCTTCTGCTAAAGGATGTTCAGACTGAGATTCGAGTGAGAGCAAAATGGACTTCATCATTTCATTCTCCTTCAACCATTTGGTATTTGTTACAACAGGTTTGCCTTCGGTGATTGTACCTGTTTTATCCAGAACTACAGCATTTACTTTTTTGGCAATTTCCAAACTCTCTGCATCTTTGATCAAAATACCATTCTTGGCTCCTTTTCCAATTCCAACCATGATGGCTGTAGGTGTGGCAAGTCCTAGAGCACATGGACAGGCAATCACAAGCACTGTGATCATCGATAATAATCCTTGAGATAACCCATTTTCACCTCCGAAAATAATCCAGGTTAATAGGGTAATCAAAGCGATAGCCATCACTACCGGAACAAAGATCCCGGCAATTTTATCAGCCAGCTTTTGAACCGGAGCCTTACTCCCCTGGGCATCCTGAACCGTTTTGATGATATGGGAGAGTAACGTATCTTCGCCCACTTTATCTGCTTTAAAGGTAAAACTACCTTTTTGATTTATCGTTCCAGCCAATACAGAACTATCAACGGTTTTTAACACCGGAACAGGTTCACCGGTAAATGAACTCTCATCAACATAAGATTCTCCGGATAAAACAGTACCATCGACAGCGATTTTTTCTCCCGGCTTTACAAAAACAACATCCCCAATATGAAGTTGTTGAATAGGAATAACTTTCTGATTCCCTGATTCATCTATGATTGTAACCTCATTTGGCTGTAGACCCATCAATTTTTTAAGTGCTGCTGAAGTATTCCCTTTGGCTCTCTCTTCGAGAAGTTTTCCCAATAAAATAAAGGTGATGATAACGGCAGAAGCTTCAAAATAAACATGGCTGTGTAATCCTCTTTCTTCCCAGATCTGAGGAAAAAGGGTGTTAAAAACACTAAAGATATAGGCTACTCCGGTGCTTAGAGCAACCAAAGTATCCATATTGGCTTGCCTTTTTAAAGCCAGCTTCCAGGCATTACTAAAAAAATGACGCCCAAATATCAGCAAAACCGGAGTAGCTAAAACCCACATGATCCAGTTCGCGTAAGGGATATCCATGAAGAACATCCCAATAATAAAAACAGGTACAGAAAAAACAGCAGACCAGATGGTCTTCCGTTTCATTTTCTGAAAATGCTCAACATGCTCCTTTTCCTTTATTTTTTCTTGCTCTACTTTAGAACCTAAAATGATATCAAATCCAATCTCCCGGATGTTTTTCTGAATCTCTTCGGGAGATAGTTTATTCTTATCAAACTCAACTGTTAGCGTAGCATTTGCAAAGTTAACATTGCTAAAAGAGACTCCCTCCATCTTTTTAACAGTATTCTCAACATTCATCGCACATGACGCGCAATGCATATTCAAAACAGGGAAGGAAGTTTTTTCAGATTCGGCAGCGCCAGCGGTTTTCTTATCCGCTTGATTTTCATTTGTTTTCATGAAT
>DAONEU010000154.1:0-4421 GCA_035403245.1 Bacteroidales bacterium
GTTTTACTGTATTGCAAATGGACACTTTGACATGGCAAGAATTAGGTTTTTCTTCAGGTGCATTTAAGATGTCCGATTTACTCCAGGGAGATCTGATTGATATCAATGAGCCAGGTGTTTCTCTCGATTTTATTATTGATAGATTATGTATTGGTGGTTGGCCTGGATTGATCAATGCAAATACAAAAAACGCACTTAGTATGAATAGAGGATATGTTGATTTACTTTGTGAGGTAGATATTAGCCGTTTGTCAGGAGTAAAACGTGACCCCAATAAAATGAGAAGTTTAATACGATCTATTGCCAGAAATAGTGCTACTTTGGTTGATAATAAAACCTTAGAACAAGATGTAAAAACTATTGATAAAAATGAATTGTCACGAAATTCAATAACAGATTATCTTGATGCTCTTTTAAGATTGATGGTTTTGTATGAACAACCTGCTTTCAATCCCCATATTCGTTCATCTGCTTCTATGCGTAAATCTCCAAAAAGACATTTATGTGACACATCTTTAGCTGTTGCTGCATTAGGATTAGATCAAGATTCATTATTTAAGAATATTCAATATACTGGTTTTTTATTTGAATCTTTGGTTATACATGAACTCAATGTGTATGCAAAAGCAAATGATTCAATGGTGTTTCATTATAATGATTCGTATGGAAAGGAAGTAGATGCAATAGTACAGAAAAGAAATGGCGATTATGCTGCATTTGAGATAAAATTGGGAGTTGGATATATTGAAGAAGCAGCTTCAAACCTTAAAAAATTTGCGGCTAGTATCGATTCTTCAAAAATGGAATTACCAAAATCATTGAATATTATTTCCGGAACTAGTATGAGTTATAGAAGACCAGATGGAATAAATGTAATCTCAATAGCATCATTAGGAAGATAATGAGAAATCCGCGTTTAAAAATCACTCTTCACTTTTAACTATTCACTACAAAACCGGAGGTTTTGTTCGCATTAGGGCGGAGGCCAGGTACCCCGCAAGTTGAGCTGCTTAGTGGTGCACGAGACGGGCAGAGCGACGAAGGAGCTCCTGCACGGCCGTTGCACCACTTGGCGGCGAAACGAGGAGTACAGGCCGGAGACCGACGGCGTGGGAGGGATTGTGGGATGGGAAAGCCGGAATGCCCAAAAAAAATTAGCAAATTAGCAAATATGAAAATGTGCAAATTTCACTAAGAATCTAAATACTTGAAAAATTGCAGCAATATAAATAAATCTATTAATTTACAAATTTGCTAATTTACGAATTTGCTAATTCTCTCATTATTTTTCTGTACCTTTGCCAAAAATTTGAAACAGATATTTTATCATCTGAACTATTTCAAATTCAATTAATTAATATTCCTACATGAAAAGTTCTGTTGACAATATTGGGTAGGAAAAAAAATGTAAGAATGCAATTTAAAGAATTAGGAATTATTGAGCCAATCCTTAAGGCTCTTCAAGAGGAGAACTACTCGGAACCAACCTCTATACAAGAAAAAGCGATCCCAGTCATATTAAACAAAAGAGATGTCTTAGGCAGTGCCCAAACCGGAACCGGGAAAACGGCAGCGTTTGCGATCCCTATTTTACAACATCTGTATTTAGATCGTCAAAAGAACCATGGCTCTAAGAAAATTAAAGCTTTGGTGATCACGCCTACCCGCGAATTGGCCATCCAGATTGGAGAGAGCTTTTCCGTTTATGGAAGACATACAGGTATTAAAAATACAGTGATTTTCGGAGGGGTAACTCAAGGAAAACAAACAACAGCCTTAAACCATGGAATCGACATCCTGGTTGCCACTCCTGGCAGATTGTTGGACCTTTACAATCAAGGTTTTGTGAAACTAAAAGATATCGAATACTTCGTGTTGGATGAAGCTGACAGAATGTTAGATATGGGTTTTATTCACGACATCAAAAGGATTATCTCCCTTTTACCTCATCAAAGACAATCCCTATTTTTCTCAGCTACAATGCCCGAATCGATTGTCGAATTATCACAAAAAATCATACATAATCCTGCAAAAATCAGTGTTACACCGGTCTCATCCACTGCTGAAACCATCAACCAGTTTTTATACTACACCAACAAGGCGACAAAAAGGGAGCTTTTGTTGTATATCATTGACAAACATCGTATTAACCAGGTTTTAGTCTTTACAAAAACCAAACATGGAGCCGACAAGATTGTCACTTATTTGAAATCTAAGAAGATCGATTGTGCCGCTATACATGGAGATAAGGCGCAAAATCAACGACAAAAAGCACTTTCTCAGTTCAAAGATGGGGAGATACAGGTGTTGGTTGCTACAGATATTGCAGCAAGGGGGATTGACATTGACAAGCTCAAGTTTGTGATCAACTTTGACATTCCAAACATCTCAGAAACATACGTACACCGCATTGGGAGATCCGGTCGTGCCGGTGATGAGGGGAATTCAATCTCTATCTGTGAACCTGAAGAAAACAGCTACATCAAAGATATTGAGAAGCTGATCCGTCTAAAAATTGATGTGATCAAAGATCATCCATTTCCTCAGACAGATGCTCCAATGACTACGGCGGAAAAGAGGATCGCAGAAAAAGAGAAAATTGAAAAGAAAAGGGCCTTTTTTGAAGCCAAAAAGAAAAAGGAAGCGAGACCTGGTAATAAGCGAATGAGATAATGTGATAATAAGCTAATATGATAATATGAAATTAAATATAATCCATTTTTTATTTATTTAAAAATAATTATCAAATAATAATTCGTGTTATTCGTGGCTAATAAAAAAAATAGAACGAGGATGATTAAATTTTAGGTTCCGCAATAGGTTTTGTACTCGGTGCGAAAATCCTCAATACCGAACAGATAACGGATGTCAACCTCTTGTAATTGATAAGGGTTTTTAAGTATCTGTAACCATAATTCCAAATCGCTTAAATCACCTTTCACAGCCTGATCTAACACTTGCTCAACGATTTGATTTCTTGGTATATAGAAAGGATTTTGGGTTTCCATTAATCCTTTTGCAGCCTCAAATCCCCCATCTTGATTATTAACGATACTTCTCCATTGTGCGACCCATGATTGTCCAGACTCAGAATGAATTGGGTGGGTTGGAAACTGATCCGGGTTTAATAAAGCAGAAAAAGTATTGGTATAATCTGCTTTATGATCATACATCCATTGCATCAGATTATCGATCAAAGCGTTATCTTCTTTTCGAGGTGAAACAATACCGATTTTTTTAAACATCATAAGGTACCTTTTGTCATAATATTCCGCTTGTAATGTATGAAACAATTCTTTAATCATCACCTCACTTTTGTAAGCATCTTTATGAATGAGTGGTTGTAATGCGTCAGCCAAAATAGAAAGGTTCCAGAAAATGATAGCAGATTGATTTTGAAAAGCATAACGTCCATAATGATCGATAGAACTGTATACGGTTCTTGGATTGTAGTTATTCATAAAAGCACAAGGACCATAATCAAAAGTTTCACCGGAGATGCTGGTATTATCGGTATTCATGACACCATGAATAAATCCAACGCGCATCCAATCCAGAATTAAATCAATTTGTTTAATGGCAACCGCTTTGAGGAGTTCCAAAGGTGGATTTTCAGCATCTAAAATTTCCGGATAGTGCCTTTGAATAACATAATAAGTTAACTTTTCCAGATCTGGTCGTGTGCCATAGTGAGCCGCATACTCAAAAGTTCCAATCCGGATATGGCTTTTCATCACACGGGTCAGAATAGCCCCTTGGTGCACCTCTTCTCTCCAAACCTCATCCTGAGATGCAACTACAGCTAAAGAGCGGGAAGTGGGAATGTTTAGATGAACCATAGCTTCACTTAAAAGATACTCTCTTAACATCGCCCGAAGGGTAGCTTTTCCATCTCCTCTTCGGGAATAGGGTGTTCTTCCGGACCCTTTCAGTTGAATATCGAATCTTTCGCCGGTTGGGGTGATTTGTTCTCCCAATAAAATGGTCCTTCCGTCACCCAACATGGTAAAATGTCCATACTGATGGCCTGCATAAGCCTGGGCTATAGGCTGAGCCCCTTCGGGAGTAATATTTCCGGATAGTTCCAGGGTAGTTTGATCTATTTGAGAGTTCAGAAACTCTAATCCCAATGATTTTGCCAATGGTGTATTGAAAAGAACCATCTGCGGTGAATTCACCATGGAAGGTTGTTGAAAGCTATAAAAAGCGGGCGGCAGGGTCAGATAGGAGTTATCGAACTGCCATTTGGGTGAAATATTTGATGTCATATTTGTTTTCATTACTATTAATTGTTGACTTAATTTTTGTAAAAAGGTTATTTTGAATTTAAGTATAAATTATGAGACGCAGATGACGCGGGTGCTTCGCATTACGGATTTAAACGGATTTTTATTTACCAATTATTAGCGCATTCGCGGCTT
>DAONEU010000155.1:0-4415 GCA_035403245.1 Bacteroidales bacterium
CGCGTGAGCTCGTAGGCCAGGTACCCCACAGCTGGGACACATAGCAGACCACCGGCAGATAGAGCGAACTTGTGAGCTCCTATATGCCGGATGGACTGCTTGGTGGAGCAGCGAGGAGTACGGGCCGGAGAGCGACGGCGAGCTTGCGAGCCGGCACGCCCAAAAAAAACAATTTGCAATTATCCACAATTTTATTTATTTTTGCGAGTTAATATAACCAATAAAAGAAAATATTTATGGATTTTAAACTATCAGATGAAATGCAATATGCTTTGGATGAAGCTAAAAAAATTGCGATTCATTACAAATATCAATCAGTTGGAATTGAACATGTTACATTAGCCATTTTCAAATATCCAAACTATAGCACCACCATGCAGATCTTCGATTTTTTCAAGATCGACATGCTTCCTCTGAAAACAAAACTGGAGGAGATGCTTGAAAATAATGAAAACCATGTTGAGGTCGCTTTGGAGGATATCAAATACAATGTACAGACTGAAAACATGATCCGCCTAGCGTATATCATTGCCCGTGACTGCAGAAATGCGACTACCGATATGATCCATTTCATCCTCGCTGTCATCAAAGATGGTCGTGGGGAAAACAATAATGTGATCAAGGTTTTGTTCCGGAAAACCGGACTTACCTACGACGCTATCGTTGCTGAATTGAAAAAAGAGAATACCGATATTGAATCTTCCGGTTATTTTTCAAGCGGCGATGACGATGAAGAGGATGACGACCGCAGATCTGAATCTAAATACAAGAAAAATGCCCCTAAAGGCTCCGGAACTACCCCAATGCTGGATAGCTTCGGCAAAGACTTAACTCGCTATGCCGCTGAGGGTAAACTAGATCCAATCGTGGGTCGCGAGAAAGAGTTGGAACGGATCGCTCAGATCTTGTGCCGTCGTAAAAAGAATAATCCTGTATTGATCGGGGAACCGGGTGTGGGTAAATCTGCTATCGCAGAGGGTCTCGCCATCAAAATTCATGAAGGAAAAGTATCCAGAACCTTGATGAATAAAAGGGTGGTTAGCTTAGATATGGCATCTTTGGTGGCCGGTACAAAATATAGAGGTCAATTTGAGGAACGGGTAAAAAGTATCCTGACCGAGTTGGAAAAAAATCCAAATGTGATCCTTTTCATTGATGAGCTTCACACTTTAGTGGGTGCCGGTGGTGCACAAGGAAGCCTTGATGCTTCTAACATGTTTAAGCCTGCCTTAGCTCGTGGAGAACTCCAATGTATTGGTGCTACCACTTTAGATGAATACCGTCAATATATCGAAAAAGATGGTGCTTTAGAAAGGAGATTCCAAAAAATCATGATGGAGCCAACCACTCCTGAAGAAACTGTGATAATCCTCAACAATATCAAAGACAAATATGAGGACCATCATATCGTGAAGTACTCTGATGAGGCCATTCAGGCTTGTGTGGCACTTTCATCTAGATATATAACGGATCGCTGCTTGCCTGACAAAGCAATTGATGCCATGGATGAGGCCGGTTCCAGAGTACATATCCAAAATATCAACGTTCCTATGGAGTTGATTGAAGTTGAAAAAGAGGCGGAAAGTCTTAAGAAACTCAAGGATGAAGCTGTTAAAAACCAACAATTTCAAGCAGCAGCAGGATATCGTGACTCATTGAGAGTGATTGAAGAAAAGATGGAACTGATCAAAAAAGATTGGGAAACCACAGCTAAAATAGAACGCCCTATCGTTACTGAAGAGGATGTTGCCGAAGTAATGGCCATGATGACCGGAGTACCTGTAAAAAGGATCGCTAAAAATGAAAGCGAAAAGTTGATGCAGATGGCTACAGAACTAGAAGGTAAGGTTATTGGTCAAGATGAAGCTATTATCAAAATTGCTAAAGCAATCCGTCGTAACAGAGCCGGACTAAAAGACCCAAACAAACCTATTGGAACTTTTGTCTTTTTAGGCCCAACGGGTGTGGGTAAAACCTATCTGGCAAAAGTGTTGGCTGAATATCTATTTGATTCTCAAGATGCTATGATTCGTATTGACATGAGCGAATATATGGAAAAACATACGGTATCCAGATTGATCGGAGCCCCTCCAGGATATGTTGGATATGAAGAGGGTGGTCAGTTGACTGAAAAAATCAGAAGAAAACCGTATTCAATTGTGCTTTTGGACGAAATCGAAAAAGCACATCATGATGTGTATAATGTACTTCTTCAGGTATTTGATGACGGGCAACTTACTGATGGAATTGGACGAAAAGTGGACTTCAAGAACACTATTTTGATCATGACGTCCAATATCGGATCCAGAGAGTTGAAAGACTTCGGAACTGGAGTTGGATTTTCCACAGCTGCCGTTCAAAGCAACAAATCAAAACTAGAACACTCTGTTTTAGAGGCTGCATTAAAGAAAAACTTTGCTCCTGAATTTTTGAATCGTATTGATGACATCGTTTACTTCAATAGTTTAGAAAAACCTGATATCATAAAAATCATTGACATTGAATTAGATAAAGTTCTAAAACGGGTAGCTTCAATGGGATTAAAAGTCACTTTAACCGACAAAGCCAAAGATTTTCTGGCAGAAAAAGGTTGGGATCCTAATTATGGTGCACGTCCGTTGAAACGTTGTATTCAAAGATATGTGGAGGATGTTTTAGCTGAAGAGATCTTAATGAATCGTTTTGAAGCTCAGAAAGAGGTTGTGATGGATTACGATGATCTTAAGGAGGAGATGATTGTAGTTTAATCTGCTAATTTTTAATGATTTTATAACAAGTTGTTTGATTTTTTTCAACAATTTTCAGAATATAGATAGAAGGCCTTAAATATTCCAAAGAGATAGTTTGTTCTTTGTCTTTCATACAACCTTTTATTTGTAGATTTCCCAGCATATCCGTTATTTCGAATGTTATTGGATCGCTATTATCTGTTGACCGATGAATGCAAAGCTCATTGGAAGCCGGATTTGGAAACACGTTGAAATGAAGATTCATTTCATCTATTCCTACAAGGAAAAAAACGGCAATTATGTGGTTTTCTGAGATTGAATCAAAAGTATAGGTATTGGATGGTGGAATGGGAGATATCTCTCCATCAATCATCAATTGCGAAACGGAAGCCTGATTGTCGGGATTAAAGGTGAAAGTAAAAGAGCTGTTTTCAGGAACAGTTTGAATCCCATCAGGTTCAATGGTACCTGCTCCAACAGCAGATGCATCAATGGTAAAACAGGAAAAATCAGAATTATAGGCAACAGACCCGCCAACTATATAGGAATAATCAGGAGTAATACAATCAACAGAAAAGAGTATATCGTGAGGAGTTCCCAATATCACGGGAGTCCAAGTGTTTCCGCCATCGGTAGTTTTTAATATGGTACTTTGACCACCAACAGCATAACCAAATAATGAATCACAAAAATCAATGGAGAGTATATCTGATTGAGGTGAAGTGTTTACGATGGTCCAAGTCTGACCACCATCAATAGTTTTTTCAATTCTACCTCCCCAACCTGTGGCAAAACAAGTGGTTCCGTTCATAGCAAAACAATCCCAATACCCGGCACCAAAATCTGTTTTCTGAGTGATCCATGTTATTCCACCATCTGTTGTATGAGCAATCTTAGAATAACTTACAACCCAACCGGTATCAGGATGTACAAAAGAAACCGAATGGATCTCATCATTTACACTGCTGGATTGTAAAGACCATGTATTTCCACCGTCAGATGTTTTAATGATATTCCCATTTCCACCAACAATATAACCGATTTGCGGAGTAATAAAATCAATATCAAATAATGCAGTGGTCGTCATGTTGCAATTAATATCTGTCCAGGTGATTCCAAAATCTGTAGATTTAAAACAACCGCCGCCAACCGCAAAAAGAGTTGAATCATTCACAAAATCAAGGGAATGAAGCCAGGGTCTTTGTAGAAAAGGGAGGGGACTAACACTATATTCTGTCCAGGAACTTCCCGCATTAAAGGTTTGTAATACTCTGCCATTTCCACCAACGGCAATACCTTTACACGGAGAAATAAATTTACATTCATTCAAATCACCATTACCTGTTCCATTAGCTACAGATTGCCATTGTGCTGTTGCAAGATGCGGATTTTGAAAAAATACTAGATGAATAATAACAAAACAGTAAATAAAGAACTGGTTTTTAAAGGGTTTTTTATTTAATAATTTCATAGAAAAAGAATTTAGAAATTTGTAAATCAGAAATATAAAATGCAAAAATAAAAAAACAATCGGAAAAAAGCAAGATAACTATTTTTTTTGTATTTTTGCACCTCAATTCCGTAGAGGAAGGGTCCCTTAGCTCAGCTGGTCAGAGCATCTGACTCATAATCAGAGGGTCCTTGGTTCGAGCCCAAGAGGGACCACAATAAAAATCAAGCACTTAC
>DAONEU010000156.1:0-4324 GCA_035403245.1 Bacteroidales bacterium
CATACAAACTGTCGAGTGGACTATGTGCTAAATTTGTTTTTAACTGAGCTACATGCAAATAAACCAAGGTTGCCCGAATGTCACTATGTCCAAGAAGATGCTTAATACTGAAAAGATCAACTCCATCTTCTAATAAATGAGTTGCATAAGAATGTCTTAGGGTATGCATAGTCACAGCTTTTTTGATACTGGTCTTTTTAAGTGCTTCATTAATGACATATTGAATACTCCTTTCTCCCATACGTTCCCCTTTTTCGTGACCATTTAATACAAAAACTTCCGGCTTCTCTATAGCATAATATTTTTCCAATGCTTGTTTCATGATCTTTGACAAAACTACATACCGATCTTTTTTCCCTTTTCCTTGTTGGATTCTTATTTGCATCCGATCAAAATCAATATCGCTTATGCGTAAATGGCGAAGTTCATTCATTCTTAAACCCCCACTATATGCCAATGTTAGTACAATTTTATGTTTTAGCATTCTTGGGGCAGAAAACAATTCTTTACACTCCTCTTTGCCTAATACTACTGGTAAAGTCTCTTTCTTCTTGATGGGTGGCATTCGGATGGCTTTATCCTCCATATCAAACATTCTAAACCAATAGCGCATACCAAATACGGTACACTTAAAATAGCTTTCACTATAATTTTCGTGCATACTTAAATAGTACAAATAACTGTTGATCTCTTCTACACTAAGCTTTTCTGGACTAATCCCGAAATGAAGCGCAATGTGGGAAGCACTCCGTCCATAATTCTCTACAAAACTTGAACTATTTTGCTCAATGATTGCTTTTTGATGAAATTTTTGATAGCTGTTCCTAAATCCTGGAACACTCTCACAGGCTTGTTCGACTATTGTCACAAATCCTTGTTGCATTGTTTTTGGTATCATATTCACTTTTTAACTTTTAAAGTGAATATCTTAAAAATATTCTTATATTTGCACGTTGAACTATTCCAGACGAAAAATAATCATATTCACTAATCTTTATTTACCGAAGGTTTAGTTCAACAAACGCTAAAACTAAGTGGGCATTCTCCACGTAGACAAACAAAAAAATAAAAAAATAAACTAACCCTCGCTGGCGAATCGATGCGAAAGCCCACCTAGCTTAACACAGATCTGTTTCATCCGTATTGCAAAGCATCTGTTTCATCCGCGTTCCATTTTGTCATCTTATATTTTAACTTTTCTCCTTCCCCCTTCCCCTATTAAAGAATAATGTATATTTGCAATCTAAATGGGGTCAACTATCAACCAAGATAAAAATTAAGAATATTATGGAAACAGAAAATGCAATATTACTTCTACGAGATAAAGAGACGGAACCTACACTTGAAGTTCTGGAAAACGTCATGGGGAAAGATCTTTTTATAATCTATCAGGAATTATTAGAAATTTTTACCCATGATTTTAGTCTTGAACCTCAATGGAATTACTACAAAGATGGTAATTCCTGGTTGTGTAAAGTGGTTCATCAAAAAAAAACGATCCTTTGGCTTTCTGTTTGGAATAACTGTATAAAAACAGGCTTTTATTTCACCGAAAAGACAGGAAAAGGGGTGTTGGAATTAGCTATTGACGATCAGATTAAAAAGAGGTTTGAGGAGACAAAACCTATTGGAAAACTGATCCCATTGGCTTTTGAAATAGTTCATCAAAACCAAATCAAAGACTTACAAGAGGTTATTAAGTATAAGAAAGGATTGAAGTAAAATGGAATTCAGCATTTTGTGAATGATATATCATTCACAAAATATAAATAATTATATTTATGAATGAATTATCATTCATATTATTGATTTTAACAAAAAAAGTGTATTTTTGCATTAAAAATCATTCATAACCTATTAAATGTTAATATTATGATAGACAAATCTTACAGAGAATGGGCTGCTATGAGCGATAAAGCGCTGGCTGAATTCATTGGAGCATTTATTCGGCATAAAAGGATGGAGCAAAATAAAACTCAATCTGAGCTGGCAACTTCAGCAGGAATCAGTCGTTCTACATTGAGTCTGCTGGAACGAGGTGAAACAGTTACTGTTCCAACGTTGATACAAGTTTTGCGAGTTTTAGATCAACTTCAGGTACTTTCGGAATTTGAGATAAAAGAATCCGTAAGTCCATTAGCACTGGCAAAGTTGCAAAAAGAGAAACGGAAACGGGCAAGAGGATCATCAAAAAAGAACGAAAATATTGAAAAATCAGATTGGTAAACAATGGAAGTAGCAGAAGTAAAAATATGGGGCATATTGGTTGGAGCTGTAGCATGGGACAAAAGCATCGGTTTAGCGACCTTCGAATATGATACAAAATTCAAACAATTAGGATTGGATTTGGCACCTTTAAAAATGTCCATTTCAGAAAACAAAAATCAGTTTTTTTTTCCTGAGCTTCGAATGGATAAAAATTCAGAATATGATACTTTCAAAGGGTTACCCGGTTTGTTAGCAGATTCATTACCTGATAAATACGGTAAACAGTTAATCAATTTGTGGCTAACACAACAAGGACGTCCACAAGATGATATGAATCCAATAGAAACGTTATGTTTTATTGGAACTCGTGGAATGGGTGCACTGGAATTTGAACCTGCAGTTCCCAAAGAAAGTAAAAGAGCATTTTCCTTAGAATTAAACTCTCTTGTTGCAACAGCGCAAAAAATACTCAACAATAGAGAAGGTTTTACTACAAATCTCAATAAAGATGAAGAAAAAGCTGTTTTGGATATTTTAAAAATTGGAACATCTGCGGGTGGTGCACGTCCAAAAGCGGTTATTGCATGGAATGAAAAGAGTGGAGAGGTTAAATCGGGTCAAACAAAGGCTCCTAAAGGCTTTGAACATTGGCTCATCAAGCTTGATGGAGTAAATGATGTTCAACTTGGAAATAGTTATGGTTATGGAAGAGTAGAAATGGCTTACTACAATATGGCAAAGGCTTGTGGTATTGAAATGATGCCTTCACGATTATTGGAAGAAAACGGAAGAGCGCATTTTATGACTAAACGTTTTGATCGTAATGGTGGAGAAGAAAAATATCATGTACAAACATTCTGTGCGATGAAACATTTTGATTTTAACTTGGTAAATAGCTTCAGTTATGAACAACTTTTTCAATGTATGAGAGAACTTAAACTTTCTTATGCTGATGCAGAGCAAATGTTTCGGCGAATGGTTTTTAATGTTATTGCTAGGAATTGTGATGATCACACCAAGAATTTTGCCTTTTTACTAAAGCAAAATGGGAACTGGGAATTAGCTCCGGCATACGATATTTGTCATGCATATCGTCCTGAAAGCTATTGGGTTAGTCAACATGCTCTAAGTATAAATGGAAAGAGAGATGAGATAACAAAAGCAGATTTATTAGTTGTTGGAGAATCCATACGTTGCAAAAAAGCAGCAGATATTATAGATGAAATAAATGATACTGTAAATCAATGGAAAAAATATGCTAATGAAGTTGATGTTAATCCCCAATTCCGGGATGATATAGCTAAAACTCTCATTATTTTTTAAAATACAACCTTTTCCCTTTAGCCTTTAGCCTTTCGCCTTTTAAAAAAAAATTGTACTTTTGCTGATTCAATTGAAAAACAAAAATATTATATAACATTATCATTATGAAACAGTTAATAGAATGTGTTCCCAATTTTAGTGAAGGTAGAAACATGGAAATTATCCATTTGATTACCGCTGAGATCGAAAAATCGGAAGGTGTTAAACTTTTGGATGTGGATCCCGGGTTTTCAACCAACAGAACTGTGGTAACTTTTGTCGGAACACCTGATGAAGTGGTGGAAACAGCCGTTAAAGTGATCGCTAAAGCTCAAGAATTAATCGACATGAGAAACCATCATGGGGATCATCCTCGTTTTGGCGCTACTGACGTATGTCCTTTGGTTCCAGTTTCTAACATCACCATGGAAGAAACAGCTGAATATGCCCGTAAATTGGCTAAAAGAGTGGGTGAAGAATTGGGCATCCCTGTTTATTGCTACGAGAATGCTGCTTTTGAAGAAAAAAGACGCAACCTGGCCAACTGTCGCCGTGGCGAATATGAAGGTCTTAAAGAAAAATTGGTGAATCCAAATTGGAAACCCGATTTTGGACCTGCTGAATTCAATGAATCAGTTTCTAAAAGTGGTGCAACCGCTATCAGTGCGCGTGATTTCTTAATTGCTGTTAACTTTAACTTGAATACTACCTCTACCCGTCGTGCCAATGCGATTGCTTTCGACGTTCGTGAAAAGGGTCGCCCAATGAGAGAAGGGAATCCGATCACCGGAAAGATCATGAAAGATGAAAATGG
>DAONEU010000157.1:0-3067 GCA_035403245.1 Bacteroidales bacterium
ATGATATGGTTGGCAATGCACCCAAAAGGTTGTAAACAGATCACATTGTTGATATTCTGATGTGCGAAAGCTGCAATTTCAGCCGGAATCAACCACCCCTCACCGTACTGATGATTGAGATCTAATATTTCTGCTGCCATGGAAGCCGATTCGTGTATCGTGTGATTGGGTCGATAATATCTGAAATCTTGCATTACTTTATCGAATCTGCGTATATACCGATTCGCAAATTGCTCCACAACAGTGCCTGAAAAATCAAACAATTTGTTAGGTGCTATGAACGTCTCCTTTTGTACTTTGGAGTTAACAAATGTTTGCATCATGAAATCTAACATCGGAGGCACAACCACTTCAACATGGTTCTCGATCAACCATTCCACGATATTGTACTGTCCGTAAGCATTATACTTAACATAAATTTCTCCTACAATCCCAACGGTTTTAACCTCTTCGTATTTCACCGGAATCTGATTAAACTCATGAACCGCTTCCTGAAGTAATGGGATCAAATTTTTATGCTGCTTATTTTGAATCGATTGATTCGCTAAATCAATATATTTTGTTTTCAACCTTTTAGACTTAGTATTGACTTCCTCCCTAGAAGCTGTAGCATAATACATCTGTGATACTGCATCGGCAAAAAGGAGGGCGTAAAACGTGGGGATAATGATCTTCATCCAATCGGGTTGAAATCCGGGCTGCAAATTAAAAATCGCATCGGGGCTCCCCAATCCAATAACCGGAACATTCTCATAACCCGCATTTGAAATCGCCCGTTTGATCAACGACAAATAATTGGTAGCTCTACATTGTCCACCCGTTTGGGTGATGCCAATAGCAACATTATTCAGATCGTATCTTCCACTTTGTAAGCCTTTTATGATATCTCCAACCACTAACGTTGCCGGATAACAGATTTCATTATTGGCATATTTTAAACCTAAATCAATAGAAGTCTGATCAGATGGGGGCAAGTTTTCAAAATGATACCCGATCTGTTGAGCCAATGTTGGGGCTAATGGAGAATAAAAATCGGAAAACCACGGAAATAGAATCGTTTTGTGGGTATCCCCTTTTTCAAAGATGGCCAACTGTGGTTTTTGAAATTCCAAATCGGTATAATTAAATTCAACAGCTCTCATTTTCATTGATTCCACTAGGGATCTGAGTCGTAATTTTATTGAACCCGGACTGGATATTTCATCAATTCGCACCCAGGCATAAGGGATCTGTTTTTGATTAACCAACTCTTTGATTTCACCTAAAATGATAGAATCTAAACCGCAACCAAAAGAATTCAACTGAACGATTGCGATAGGTAACGATTGTTCACTTACCCATTTTACGGCATGTAGTATTCGATTGGTGTACTCCCATTGTGAAATGGTAAAAAAGGAGTCAAAACCCTCATGGGTATAATCCTGCGCAATCTCTTCATTGATCACAAAAGCGCCCAAGTCGGATAAGATATTAGAAACTTTCTGGTGAATCAAAGGATCTGAATGGTATGGATGTCCAGCAACCATCACGATTGGTTTATGCTGTTTTTGGGCTTCGAGCAGTACCTCTTTATTGCATGTTAAAAGATCATTCTTAAATTTCTCTTGAGCATTCAAAGCTTTTTCAAAAGCATGATGGATTCTATTTTCTTTGATTCCCAAGCTTTTTAAATAGGATTTGCAGCTTTTTTTGAGCAATTTTTGGTTATTAAAATTGATCGGAATAGAATCGATTTGAGTTATATAATCAGGATTTTGGATAGCACTGCTTTTTAAAATCTCAGGATAGCCCGTCACTACCGGACAGTTAAAACTATTTGTGGTATTCTTAAACCGTTTTTTCTCATAAACAACGATAGGAAGAAATATTCGATCCACTTTTTTCTCCATGAGATTAACAATGTGACCGTGAGACACTTTCGCAGGAAAACAAATATTATCTGACATCACACCGCCTATCCCCTTTTTGTAAAGTTTTTGAGTACTTTCATCAGATGGAACAACTTCAAGGTCACATTCAGTAAAGAGCGTGCTCCAGAAGTGAAAATTTTCATACATATTCAGGATTAGCGGTAACCCAATCCTAATTGGCGATTTTATTGGTGTTTTGAGTTCTTCCAGCTTATAGAGTTTCCATTTTTGTTCGAATACATTTTCCCCTTTTACATGTTTTACACTGTTGTTGGAATAGATTTTTTCACATTTATTTCCGGCAAAACAGACTGCTCCATTCAAAAAGTGGTACTCTGTAATTACACAATGATTGGTGCACCCTTTACAGGTAAGGAAATCGTTTTGAAGAAGCTGATTATCAGTAATATTCCGGAATCCGATAAAGGAAGATTTTTCGAGTTTTTCCCTGTTTCTGTATGCATAAATCGCTGACCCATAAGCGCCCATCAATTCAGGATGATCCGAGATGAACACTTTTTTGCCGGTGAGGATCTCTAAACCTCTTAAAACTGCATTATTTTTAAAAGTGCCCCCTTGCACAACAATAGAATTACCTAAAGAATCATAAGTTTGTAGGCGCATCACTTTATTCAGGCAATTCTTGATCACAGAGTAGGCTAATCCGGCAGAAAGATCCGACACGGTTGCCCCATCCCGTAAGGCTTGTTTTACTTTAGAATTCATAAAAACCGTACATCTGGAACCCAGATCGTATGGAGTAGTTGAGGTTATAGCTAATTCAGCAAATTGTGCAGCAGAATATCCCAAAGTATTTGCAAACCCTTCAATGAAAGTACCACAACCGGAAGAACAAGCTTCGTTGATTTCGATATTGGAGATCACCCCATTTTGAAGAAATATCGCTTTCATATCTTGTCCCCCGATATCTAAAATAAACGATACTTCAGGTTCCATTTGATGCGCAGCAATGGAATGAGCAACTGTTTCTACAATACCAAAATCGATTCCTAACCCTTTATGAATCAAGTCTTCACCATAACCCGTAACTGCTGTTGAAATTACGGGAATGGAATGATGATCAAACTTTTCCTTCATTTCGGTTAATCCGGTGATGACACTCTTCAGTTGATCCCCATTATTATGAGCATAAAAAT
>DAONEU010000157.1:3167-4310 GCA_035403245.1 Bacteroidales bacterium
AGTTCACCATGATTGGGTATAATAATATCTTGATGAGAAATTTTCAATACTTGAACAAATGCAGACCTCAATTCAGGAATGAATGTAAGTGGACCTCCACACATTAATATTTGAGGTTGAATGATTGATCCTTTAGCTAACGCATTAACAGTCTGATTTGCAACTGCTTCAAAAATGGAGCTTGCAATATCTGCCGTTTCAATTTTTCTACTGATTAAATTTTGAACATCAGTCTTTGCAAATACGCCGCACCTAGAAGCAATTGGATATTTTTTAGTAGATTTTGAAGCCAGTTGGTTCAGTTGATCAATAGAAACATGGAGCAGTGCAGCCATTTGATCGATATAGGCACCCGTTCCACCTGCGCAATTGCCATTCATTCTGAAATCAGGATTGCTCGCATGATCGAAAAGAACAAGTTTTGCGTCTTCCCCTCCAATATCTAACAGGGTATTTACAGAAGGATATTGTGCTTTTAATAAATAAGATGCGGCAATGATCTCTTGGACAAATAAGGAGTTTGATTTTTCAGCGATTCCCATACCGGCAGAACCGGTGAAAGCAATTTGAAATGGTTGATTTTGAAAATGATCTTCGATTTTTGTCAACAAAGAAATAAGGGTCTCTTTTATAAGAGTATTGTGGCGAATATATTCAGAAAAGAGCAGTTGGCATTCCTGATCAATAACAACCCCCTTTATAGTAGTAGATCCAATATCAATTCCGATCTTTAGCATACACAAATATCATCTAATTAGCAAGTTACAATAGAAAAACCAATATTATTAGTTTCGGCAAAGGTACAAAAAAAAGTGGCCTCAAATCACTTTGAGGCCACTTCATTTTATCTTAAAAATAGGATTAAGAAACTTTAGCTTTGATCACTTTATCGGTAGCTTGACGTTCAGTTTCGATTCTTTGAACATCTTTTTCGATTTCGTCAATACGTTTCATTTTTTCTTCGTATTGAGCTTTAGTGATTTGTTTTTTCTTGTATTTAGTTTCAACAGCGGTACGAGCTTCTTGAACTCTGTTTTTTGTATTTACCACTTTTTGATCTACTTCAGTAGCCACTTCTTTAACCACTTTTTCTTTTTCTACTTTATTTTTAGCAGCTTGAGCTCTTTGTTGACCAAAATCGCG
>DAONEU010000158.1:0-4264 GCA_035403245.1 Bacteroidales bacterium
CTTCCTCCATGAATTTTTGAGGTCACATTTTGTGACCTCAAAAATAACATTTCTTGCTCGCTAGATCACTATCTAACATTACATCTACACCTCTGATTTTGTAGATTATATTTTGAATATCTTCATTTAGAATCATTTTATTCATCTGGTAGTAATTTTTAGTTTTTTAAAGTAAATGATCTATCGCAAAAATACATAAAAATTAGTCAAAATAAAAAAAATAATTAAATTGAGTTAAAATAAATAATTTGAAATACCTCTGCACTATGAAAGATGTGCGACCCCGGCCGGGGTCGTATCATTGGCCGTGTTGGATTCCATGGCTATCGACATGTCACCCCTCTGAGGTGAGAAATCTCGAAGAGGTTGCAGTAGAAAATGAAGAATGAATAATGAAAAATTGAGCACATGTGCATATTTTTCTTATTTTTGTTGCTGAAATAAAATCAGTACTATGAAAATCTCCCTCAACACTTCCTCTTTAAACAAAATCACTTGCCGGAAATCAAAAAGAATCGTTAAGGAACACCAAAGTACTTTTAAGGAATACAGTTATAACTATAAGGAAATAGCATGTACTTAAAAGGAATTACTATGTAAGATAAAGGAAATAAATTGCATCATTAAGGAATAAATATGTACTATAAAGGAAATCATTTGTAACGTTAAAAACACCAATATGACCACAAAAAGAACGATGAGTGATCTTAAATTGCTCGAAAATGGCAGAATAACGATAGAAAACCTGCAGAAACAAACCGAAATGACCACGATAATGGCCCAATTTGGGTATGATTCTGAAGCAATCCTTGAAGGAAAAGCATTGTTTGATGCCGCACGAGCCACTTATGATCATCATATAAAGTACAAGGATTTACTCAAGGAGAAGGTTAATCAATTTAAGGTAACTCAGCATCAACTACAAACATTATACGGTTTACATCGCAAGAAAGCGAAGCTGGTATTCCGAAATGACCCGATGGCGCAGACCCAGTTGGAACTCACCGGAAGAGTTCCCCGTAATTTTCTCCCCTGGTTGGAAATAGTTCGGACATTTTATAATATGCTCACCGATAATCCTGACTTAGCCCATTCCTTACTCAGACTAAAAGTTACACAGGAAGAGATCCAGGAGGGACACACTCTGATAACCAAATTAGAACAACATCGTTCTGACTACTTTCGGGCAAAAGGGGAATACCAACTCTCTACCACTACCAAAGAACAAGCCCTCAACTCCTTATACCAATGGATCACAACCCTCCAAGCCACCGAAAAGATTGCGTTTATGGAAAATAAAGGGGTGATACAATTGCTGGGAGGAAAGTAAAAAAATATGTTCGTTATATCGATAACATTAAGATGTTCATTTTTTTAATATTTTTTTGATTTACATTTAATATTTTTTTGTTTCTTTGCATATCAAAATCAAAAAATAAAATGTGCTACAAAATTGACTCTTCATTCACATTAATTCACTACCTTAAAAACAAGAATTCTTGTACAATTAGGGATATTGTAGAATTAAAAAATAGAATTGAAAATGAATTGAAATCAGTTTATGTTGATGTTTCAAAAGATTCAATTTTGCAGACAATTTCCCAATATCCTGAAATTTTTTATTGGGAAGAGAATCAAATTAAAAAACAGAAATCTGCAGAAAAATATTTTAATAACAATGTTATAGATTTCTTTAAAAGTGAACAGAATAGTAAAATAGAAGATGAATTAATTAAATTTTTCTGATTGAGTATTGAAGAGAAAATTTTCAGAGATCCTATCTATGGATACATTTCAATCCCAGAGACATATTGTAAAGATTTTATAGATACAGCAATATTTCAACGATTAAGAAGGATTGAACAAACAAGTATGAGGGTTTTATATCCTTCGGCTCATCATGATAGATTTGCTCATTCCATTGGCGTTTTTTATTTGGGTAAATTGGCCTTTTCCTACCTTGAAAAAAATTCAAAATCTTTATTCCAGGATGCAATTTCTGATGCTGAATGGCAACAATACAAAAATACTTTTGAAATTGCTTGTTTGATGCATGACTGTGGACATTCCCCTTTTTCGCATACTTTTGAGCATTACTATTTATTTCAAAGAGAACCAGAAATTGAACATAGATTATCTTGTTTTTTTGAAAAATATACAAATTTTATAAATGAATATCGCTTATACGCACCAGCCCCACACGAAAAAATAAGTGGATTACTTTTATTAGAAGAATATTTTGGAAAAATTGAAAGTAATCATGCATCTCCTCAGTTAGCAGCTAGAATGATTATGGGAGTGAAATATGATGGAGTTTTAAATTTTAAACAAAAATTTGAGAATAAATTAATCTCTTTATTAAATGGAGCCGGTATAGATGTAGATAGTTTAGATTATATTCAAAGAGATTCATGGATTTCAGGTGTTGGAAATGTAAATATTGACTATCAAAGACTTCTTTCATCAATTATGATTAAACTTGACGATAATGAAAATTGTCAAATCGTTTTTAAAAAGAAAGTATTAAGTGTTATTGATAATATTAGTATAGGGAGAAACTTTCTTTATAAATGGATATACTCTCATCATAAGGTCATTTATGAACAGCTTTTATTAGAAAACATTATTGAAAAAATCAATTCGAATTCAGATTTTTGCAAAAAGGTATTTTCTATTGATTCATTTACAAACAGTAAGGAGTTTCAAGGGCACTTTTATTTATTACCCACGGATGATGATATTATTCATACCATAAAGCAATATATACATGAAGATGAAAAGATTACAGAACTTCTTTCAAGAAACTACAAATATAAAGCATTATGGAAAACATATTTTGAATTTAATGAGTCCTATTTCAGAGATGTGAGTGATATTAATAGAATGAAAATATTTAATCATATTCAAAATGGAGCTTTATCTGAAGAATTTGGATCCAATAATATTCTGAGTATTAAAGCTACACCTAAACTAAAAAACATTAATGAAAACGATTTCTTTATTGAAATTGACAACAAATTAATTGATGCATCGAAAGCGACAAGCATCCCTTCAAAAAATTTAAGTTATTTTATTGTTTATGTTAGCGAAGAACTCAGACCATACAAGGATCAAATTATAAAAAAAATGCTTTCTTTACAATCCTAGTTAATTCCATTTTTTTATTCTTTTTTCTATATAAAATAATTGAGAATTTTTGCATACAATTTTTGAAGTCAATGAAAATGAAAAAAATAATAAATTTAACGTTAAGTAAAATTATTCTTTTAAATATAATTTTATTTTTTGCATCTTGCAAAGAAGATTCGAAGAAAATTCACGAAAATCAGAATGATTCAATAATTTTACATAATGAAGAAAAAGAATTAGTAGATTCAATAACAAATATTATTAACAAAAGAAGATTTGAAAGATATACTGGTAAAATATTTGGGGGAATCAAATTTGGAATTAATAGATCAACATATAACCAAGCTTTAAAAGAATATTTTAAAAATTTTGAAAATAGAATTTATATTACGAAAAAGAATAATGAAGTTGAATATATTTCAATTAGTTCATTTACTCCAACCTTTTACAAGAATAGATTATATAAACTCGATATTTTAATTGAAAACAGCAATGCCTATACAAAATTAGAATCATTATTTAAAACAAAATATGGTCTAACATTAAATTCCCTATGGGAATTTAAAAACATTGTGATTGAATTAGATTTAGTTTCTAATCAAGAACATAATGGAATGAAAGAAGCTGGATATAGTTCGTCGAATAATACAAAAATACTTTATTATGAAACAGATGCTAGAGGACCAGGAGCTCCATTAACTCAAGAATATGCTTTTACTCACATTATTTATACTGATACTGAAATAGAACACTTAGTTAATCAAGAACAAATACGAAAAGATAGCTTAGAACAAATAAGGGAAATAAAGTTGATAGAACAAAATAAAAAAAAAGCTATCAAGCAGGTCGAAAATATTTAAAAAAGAAAAGTGCTTTAAATTTGAATTTATTCAAGTAAACGATATCTTTTGATTTATTATTACAATCTATACAGCATAGAAATAAAGATAAGAAAATTAGATTTAATATTGGTATTACTCAATTTCAATCTTATCAATCTCTTTCATTAACCGATCTGTTTCACTAAGGGCGAGGATGATTTTTTGGTAGTGGACAATGTCTTCAAAGTTGAGGGTGCGACCTTTGCGGTCTTTGAGCCACTTTTGGGCGGGTTGGTAGCCGCCAATGTAGAAAT
>DAONEU010000159.1:0-4216 GCA_035403245.1 Bacteroidales bacterium
CAGGTTGACAATGGATTGCTCCGAAATGCCCGCCAGCTTTTAGCCTCAACCGTTATAGCCAATGCTTCTTAAAACATTTATGATGGACGTTCAAATGAAATATTGCTCTGATTTTTATTTAAACACATTCGTGCAAACAAATTACATGTCTACATTTCATAGATACAGCAACATGACTCTATTAGTCAAAATAAATAATCTTTTCCATAGTTTCGCATATTAAAAATTTATTGATATGAAAGAATTAAGACTACTTATTATGTTTTTAGGGTTGACAAATTTAATATTTGCTCAACCCAATTCCTGGAAAGCTATTCCCACTAATGATTTTTGCATTACTTGCAATGGTATTGGCTTATACTGGATGTATAATCAAAGCGGTAAAATTAATAGCGCCACTTGTAAAAAAACTTGTAAGGCATACACCTACACCATTAAATTCGTAAATGAAACTGGAAAAGAAATTAAACCATCCGGAACTTTATATATCAGAAATAATTTAAAACCTCCTGTTTGTGATATGTGCGATGATTCAAGGGGGACTATGATTGATTTTTCTGGCTCAACCGCATATTTAAAACCAGGTTATTCTAAAGAGATGATTTACACTCTGCACATTGATACAACAATAAACTCCACACCTCCACCGCCCGATAACAATCAAAGTTTATTCAGTTATAAATTAATAGACAACCTTATCTCTGTCCCTTCATTTAGTGATACGCTTTGCACTAA
Source organism: Bacteroidales bacterium (assembly GCA_035403245.1). Classification (GTDB taxonomy): domain Bacteria; phylum Bacteroidota; class Bacteroidia; order Bacteroidales; family WCHB1-69; genus UBA5429. The sequence goes on from DAONEU010000159.1 coordinate 736, forward strand.
TTGTAAAGGTAATGTATGCTTTACATATGTGTTTACTTTTAAACCAACTGGTATAAGCTCAATTTTTGAGGCTTATGCACACATCGAAATTGCAGGTTCCGCCAGGGTAATTATTGATGGAGTAACCCTACATTATAATTTAAGACAAGATTTAACTGGAAATTACTCGAACGAAAATTCAGTGACTTTTAGTTGGAAAGGAAATGCAGGGGCACCTGAAATGACACCTAAATACCTAGGCAAAGTTTTTATTTATATGGATCCCCTTACAGGAAAGTATTCTTATGACAAAAAAAATATAAAAATTATTTCTAAAGATGTCAATTGTTTCTTTAAAACAGTTAATCCTGATAATTATAGTGGCAACAGCGGTACTTTCATAGATAGCAGGGATGGACATATTTATAAATGGGTGCGTATTGGTACACAAATTTGGATGGCTGAAAACTTGAATTATGAAACATCAAAAAGTTCGTGTTTTCAATGTCAAACTTATGGACGGGAATACAGTTACGAAGATGCGAAAAAATCCTGTCCTTCTGGATGGAATTTGCCAAGCAAGTCAGAATTGGAAATATTGATTGATTATTTAGGTGGAACTGATGCTGCACTTCCGAAATTAAAATCAACCAAAGGTTGGGAGATATGTGACAACAGTGCAAAAACAGCAACTAATAGTTCTGGTTTTAATGCATTAAATAGCGGCGGTTGCCGTTTAGTGTGGTGGAGTTCAACAATAGAAACTACTGAACACGCTTATGTTATGCTGACAAACCTTAATTGGGGAAATGGAATATTTATCAGTGGCGGGCATAAAAATAATCTTTTTTCCGTTCGTTGTATAAAAGATAAAACTTCAATGACTTCAGGTTCAAATTCGCCAAATGAAAAAAATAATAACTCGCCAGACAATAATGAAAGTGTTAACCCAAACGAAATAAGTATAGAGCTACAGATAGAAAATGCAAAAAAAATGGCTCTAAAAAATCCAACCGAAACTAATTATATTAATCTTGGCGACCTTTATTTTAATAATAAACAATATAAGAAAGCAATTGACGCTTATTTTGAAGCTGGAATTGATATTAGATCAAATAACACTATAGTTTGTAATAAAATTGGTTTAGCTCACTATAATTTAGAAGATTATAATTCTGGATTAGGTTGGGTTTGTCATGCTTTAAGCATTGATCCTACTTTTGATAAAGCTAAAGCTAGTTTAGAGTTAATCATGAAAAAATATTCAGAAAAAATAAATCCTGTCTTTAGCACGATGACGGATTACCGCGATGGAAAAACATACAAAACAGTTACATTAGGTACTCAAACTTGGATGATTGAGAACTTGAATTATGAAATTAAAGGTAGTACCTGTTATGATAACAGTAGTGATAACTGTTCTAAATATGGCAGATTATATACGTGGAATCAAGCTAATAAAGCTTGTCCAAAAGGTTGGCATTTACCAAGCTTTGAGGAGTGGGATCAATTAAATAATTATTTATGTGCTCAAAAACAGCATGGCTCTGGGAAAATATATTTTTCTTCGGGTATAATTTATCGAAAAATAAATACTTATATGATTAATTTAATAGATTTTTATATTGATTCAGATAATGACATGAATAATTGTAATAGGTGGTGGGGTTCAACATCAGGAAGTTATTCTGGAAGCAAAGTTTATTTTGGTCTAGATGTTTATAGAAATAACAGTCAATTTCAAAGAAGTATTATCCATAAAGATTTTAATAATTATGTTCGTTGCATAATGGACAATTAATATTAAGCACGTGGCTATAACAGGCATTTGCTTTCAGCGGCAGACAGATACTGCAACATTGACAATGACGTGCTTTGCCCCCGAAAAGCAACTGCCAATCCGTTACCGAACATTAAAGAATTACCGGACACAAATAAAATCATCATGAAAAAACTACTACTATCATTGTCTTTTTTATTGGCAAGTGTTTTTGTTTATTCGCAAATTACATTTGAAAGACATTACGACTGTACAGGACACAATGGTGGCACTGATGTTTTACAAACAGATGATGGGGGGTATTTAGTGGCCACTCAGTATCTTTGTTTAATTAAAACTGATCAATACGGAGATACTTTATGGACAAAATGTTTAGGAGGCAATTTAGGTCAAAATTTTTTTTCCTTAAAAAAAACAAATGATAATTGCTTTATTGCGTGTGGGAGCTCTCATGGCTTTGGTTTGTATGGGTCCAACTATTGGTTAGCTAAATTTAATGCCAATGGCGATACTATATGGCAAAAAGGTTATGGTGGTTACGGTGATGAAGATGCTTATGATGTAATTCAAACTTCAGATGGGGGATTTGCGCTAGTAGGAGCTTCAACAAGCTTTGGAGGTGCAATATATTTTGTAAAAACAGATAATCAAGGTGATACTTTATGGACAAAATTATATTCAAAGTCGTATACTAGTTTTGCAAATTCATTGATACAATTAGCTGATAATGGATATGTTATTGTAGGAGAAACGGGTATTGGAAGTGTAAACCGTAATCTTTTAGTAATAAGAACAAATATGAATGGTGATACCATTTGGATGAAAACATTTGGTGGTAATAACAATGAAGTAGGCTATTCTGTAAAAGAGACAGATGATGGTGGTTTTATAATTTCTGGTGCGACAAAGAGTTTTGGTTTAGGAGGGTATGACGTCTATTTAATAAAGATACATTCAAACGGGTTAATCCAATGGACTAAGACAATTGGTGGGATTAATGACGATTCCGGTGGAGAGTGTGTTTTAACTAGTGACGGAGGGTATGCTGTTGCAGGTTCCACTAATAGTTTTGGTTCTGGGAATTACGATGCTTATCTATTAAAACTTAATTCTATTGGTGACACTTTATGGTCCAAGACCTTTGGAGGATTAGGAATAGACGCAGCAGGTTATATTAAGGAAACAACTGATGGAGGCTTTATTATTGCTGGTAGAACTGAAAGTTATGGCGGGAATTCTGATGTGTATTTAATAAAAACAGATGCAAACGGCCAAGTAGCAGGGATTGACGATTATCCATCAATGTATAATGGAATTACAGTATATCCCAACCCTACTACAAGACAAGTCAACATTCAAATCCCCAAACAATTCGGACAAACAAAAACACTTGAAGTTTTTGATTTTGTTGGACAATTACAATTATCAAAAACTGACAACTTCTCAGAAATAGACATTAGTTCTCTGACAAGCGGTTTATACTTTATTGTTGTGACAAATACAGACAACGAAAGACAAACATTTAAAATAATAAAGGATTAACGTTCGGTAACAGGGGCTTTGCATCAGGCGGGTGCAGGAAAAATTTGAAACATATGGAAATTAATTAATTTTATGGACGGGGTGACACGGCAGGACAGTTAATAACCCGCCCGCTGCAAAGCCCCGGAACGTTGGGCGCAATTAAATGGCGCGTTAAATAAATAGCCCGGCCGAGAAATA